>CADBLN010000061.1 GCA_902795525.1 uncultured Erysipelotrichaceae bacterium
AAAGCAACTCAAATCTATTTTTTCCAATAACTAATACCCACTTTTGACATTTCATCTCCCAAGGCATCGGCTACTTCCTTCAAGTGTCCTGTTCTACTATTGTCCAGTTTAAAATGCTGTATAATACCAAAAGCTGGATAACTGTTGCCCTCAACTAAAAGCGGTCCATCATCTGTGAAGGCTACATCCCAACCAATATACCTAACCTCTGGTACCTGCATGGCTGCTTTCTTACACATTTCAAAAGATTCTTTGACACCAGGAATCTTTACTTCTTTAAACTTTTTACCAGTTAGTGGGTGTTGTTCATAAATATTCCCATAATCATCAATAACATTACTATCAATGGTGCCATCCTCGTTCATTCTGAAATACAAATCATTAGTACTTCCTACAACTTCAGTAGCGTCTTGGTTGATTCTAAAGGCATTATTTAAAAGATGTACTTTTCCATCCTTGTAGAGTGTTACTACCCTAAATGAATTTACTACATTTGGGTTAATCTCGTTGACTTCCTTACTCTGAATAATCTCTTCTTCTACTAAATACATTCTTTTTGTCTTTAATTGTTCAAACAAAGCTTTATGGTCGGGATAGTCACTAACAACTATTTTTTCGATCCCCTTACCGCCAAAATTCATGGGTTGTTTACCAAAGACAACCTTGTGTTTGCTTAAAAAGCGGTCAAACTCTTCAAACGTACATGTTTTTAAACTGATAAAATCCCTTTTAATGTAGTCTTTAAACAAAGTATTAAACACAATTTTATCATCCACCAAAACTTCATATGCCTTATCGTTTAGGTATGATAAAAGCTTGAAGAATGATGTCGTTGTTACAAAAGTGTTTTTTTCTTCCCTAGTTAAATCAATATAGTTTCCTCTGAAATAATCAGTATAGCCTATACCTCTTGTGATGAAGTTTTTAACTATGCTGATAAAAATATATATCCTTGATTTTCCTGATTCTTTTTGAATGGCATCTAAGTGTTTGGAAAACCTTTCTTTGTCAATGCCATTAATCTTTTTCATGATGAACTGTCTTATTGAACTTTTCATATATTTACCTATTCATATACCTTTATGTTGTTTTTGCCAATGCTCAAAAGCACTTGCGAAATACTTTCGTTTCTCATTGACGCCAGCTTTCCAATTGTTAAGTTTTGACCAACTAGAACTACTGTATCGTTCAGGGTCACACTATCATCTATCTTAACACACATCATATTCATGAAGATTGGCCCAACAACTTCACATTTTTTATTGTTGATGTATACATATCTTTGATTCTTAATCCCGTTATTATAACCAGCAGCAAGAACTGCAACCCTAATTTTTTCATTAACTCTATGCTTATTTCCATAGCCGACAAATGTGCCGCCTTCAACTTCCTTAATTTGTAAAATTCTTGTTGTCATCTCCATAGCAAAATGTAAATCAAGTTTTACATTACACGTTGTTTTGGATAGATGTAACGATCTTTGATAGTACCTGTTGCGTAACAATCTCAACCTATCTTTGAACGAATCGCCATAACTTGGGCAAACATTGAAGCCATAAAGCATGATGCCAAAGCGTGCTGTATTGCAGAAATCGAGCTTTTGATGGCATAAAAGAACAGTTGAATTTGAAAAGTGAACATAAGGTATTTTCTTTAAATCTACACCTTCTGTTAATTCTATGAACTTAGCTACTTGTAAATCATAAATATTATCATATATACCAACAGTTTGAAAGTGCGAATATATCCCCTCAACTATTAAATTACTATTTTCAGCTAGTTGGATTGCTGTTTTCACCTCTTTTTTATCAACAAAACCCAGACGATTTAAACCTGTATCTAGTTTTATATGAATTCTGAGTTTTTTCTCAGCTGCTATTAAATCTTTAAGATATTCGGTAGTATGAACTGTTATTGAGAAGTTATTTTCCTCAGCAACATTCAGTGCCTGTATTTCAATTGGCTCCAATATCAAAACGCCAATGTTTTTACTGTACTTTCTGACATTTAAAGCCTCATCAATCCCTGAAACAGCTACCATGGTTATCTTGGTATTTTCCAAGGCTTGAACAATCTGTTCCCCATGTCCATATGCACAGCCTTTAAGCACAGCAATAAACTTGTCATAGTCAGATAAATACTCAGTTATAACATTAGCATTATGCGTAATCTCTTTTTGTTTAATCTTTAGTTGTGTATCCATAAATCATCACCAATATTATAAACTACTTCTTTTCTTGAAAAACATAGAAATAAGCCCTTTTAGATTCTTTCCTGTAACTATCTCAAATAAGCCCATTTTTTCTGCGGAAAGAGCATATACAATAATCCCCACAAAAGCAATTAAAACCAATCGTATGACAAGACTTATTCTGCCAACTTCTAGTGATACAACTGCTTTAAGTACTATGACTGTTACCAACATCAACAGAATTGGCAAACTAACCTTCTTAATAACCTCTTTAGCTGAATCATAATTAATGTTAACTGTGCGAGCTATCAACCATAGGATAATGACAAGTTTTATTATTTCAGCTAAAGCACTTGAAACCGTTGTACCCAAATAAGCAGGAATTCCAATTGCGTGGAATAAATATGTCAATGGTAAATCGCATAAGGCGTTTATGGAAACAGAAATAGCCACAATGATAACAACCGATTTTCCCAATCCTATCCCTTGAAGTGCCATACCTAAAACAGAAGTAAAACATAAGGCCATGTGCAATACAACACTAATTACCAAGATTTGAGGACCTTCAATGCTTGCTCCATAGAAAACTCTAAAGAAGGAATCAGCAAAAACCATAATTCCCAGCCCTAAAGGTATGATTATTGTAATTAGAATATTCAAAGCAGTATTAATCTTTTCACTGACACCACGAATATCATCTTTAGCAAAGCTGCTAGCGATATGTGGCGCAATGCTTGCAGTCATAGCTGTAGAAATAACAACCATGACCTCTGCCAACCTTGGAACCCATTGGCACGCTAAGGAAGTTATCTTCTGAGCAAAAGCTGCTGAATAACCTACGTGGGTTAGACCTACTAAGATAAGCTTTGTGTCTACCATCGTATAGATGTTCTGAGTTAAGGCCATAATTGTAATAGGCAAACAATATGTTAAAAACTTCTTTAAAATGACATTGTTTGAATCTTCTTTTAACTCATCATCCATTTCTTCAGTTTCGTTACTGCTTTTAAACGATTTCATATTCTTAGAAACATATAAGTTGGAAATCAAAGCTCCAATGCTTGAAGCTAGTAACGCAAACATTACAGCATATACACTGCTCAAGTTAAAGACCTTAACAATCAAATATGAGCCTATCAAAACCATTGCAATTCTGACAACCTGCTCTATTATCTGGCTTGCTGATGAAACAGTAAAGAACTTATGTCCTTGCATATAGCCTCTTTTTACACTCAAAAATGGCACAACTAATAATGCCAAAGAAACAATTCTAATACTAAGCGCTAAATCCTTAACTGTTGCTCCACCTTCCATGTTTTTCAGATAGAAAGAAGCGATGGCATGAGCTCCAAATTGCATTATCAAAAACGAAACCAAAGAAAGTGTTAAGATAGCTTGAAAACCTATCTTATAAGCTTTCTCCTTACTCTTTGTTTTACCTAAAGATTGATAATAGCCAATAATCATGCTCATGCCTGTTGGAATTCCTGAAGTTGAAACATCTAAAAACAACAGGTATATGGCATAAGCACAAGTATACAAAAAGTCTGAATCACCAATTAAAGCGTAGAAAGGAACATTATAAAGTAGGCCCAAAGCCTTGGATACTACAAATGCTACCCAAGTTAATATGGTACTTTCAGCAAAGCTGTTTTCTTTCATTTTTTTAATTGGTTTATTTTCAGTCATTATTTATTTTAATCCTTGCATAATGGCAATTCCAGCTGAGCAACCGATACGGTCAGCACCAGCTTCAATCATCGCCATAAAAGTTTCAGCATCCTTAATGCCTCCGCTAGCTTTCACTTTAAGACCAGCTGGATGAACAATTTCAGCCATCATTTTAACATCATCTACATTGGCACCAGCACTAGAGAAACCTGTTGAAGTTTTAACAAATGAAGCTTTTGCTTGAACTGCACATCTGCATGCTTGAGCAATTTCTTCTTTACTTAACAAGCAAGTTTCAATTATAACTTTAACTACATGTCCATTCGCTGCCTTAACAACGGCTGCTATATCGTCTGTAACATAGTCAAGATTTCCTTCTTTCAAGGCTCCAATGTTGATGACCATATCGAACTCGGTGGCACCATCTGCCAAAGCTTCCTTAGTTTCGTAAGCTTTCGCAACTGTGCTTGTTGCACCTAATGGAAATCCAATAGTTGTACAAACAGCAATATTTGTATCTTTTAATTCCTGTTTGCATGTCTCGACCCAACATCCATTGACACAAACGCTGGCAAATTCATATTCTCTTGCTTGCTTGCAAAGCTCAACAATTTGCTGCTTTGTGGCTTCTGGTTTTAATAAAGTGTGATCAATATACTTATTTAAATTCATAACTCAATTCTCCTTCTTCATTAAATAACTCATCATATATTTCTTCAACCGCTTGCTTATCGC
>CADBLN010000062.1 GCA_902795525.1 uncultured Erysipelotrichaceae bacterium
ACTTAGGACTGCAGCAACCACTAGAAAGAACACTAATAGTTTCTTTTTCATAAACCCTCCTCTTGAAAATACTATAAGCGCTTGATAGCGCTTTCCTAATAAGTATTATCACAACACATGTTTTTATTCAATTAAGATAACTTCTATATTAAAATTAAGGTATGGAAAAACCAAAGTTAATTATTTGCGATGTTGATGATACTTTAATACTTAAACATCATCCAATCACACCTTTTACAAAGAAGGTCATAAAAGCTGCTCAGGATTTAGGTATTTATTTCTGTATTTGCAGTGGCAGACCTTTGTTTCAATTAAAGGAGTTTATTGATAATTGGGAAATGGAATCTCCTGACTTTTTAGTTGGTCTTAATGGTTGCTCAATATTAGATGTTCACCAAAAGAAAGAATACACATTCAACCTGCTGAAGAAACAATGGATCAAAGACATTATTAAGTTAATGGAACCATTTGATGCCAATATCTCAATGTACATCAACGAGTCACAAGTATTTAGCAAAAATGATTATTACTATTTAGATTCAAAAAATCGCACTAAATATCCTTGTTTGGTATATGAAGATATCAAAGAAATGTATCAAAGTGATAATGCAAAAATTATGTTTAGAATTACCCAACAACAAATGCCAATGGTAGAACAACATGTAAAACAATTCCCAAGCGAAAACTATCATGGGTTTAAAACAGGACCACTAACATTTGAGTTCTGTCATAAGGACTGTGATAAATCGTTTGGAATGAAAAAGATTGCTGAGGCATATAATATTGACTTAAAAGAAATTTGGGCTTTTGGCGATACCAGCAATGACAATAGAATGCTGCAAGATGCAGGAGTTGGAATTTGCTTACAAAATGGTAGTGAAGATACCAAACAAATTGCCAATATAGTAACTACAAAAACCTGCAAAGAAGATGGATTAGCTTGGTTTCTAGTAGAAAACATTCAAGAGTTAAAGGATTTAAGATAACTTAACTAAACAAAACAAAAAACAGTGTTTCATTAAAGAAACACTGTTTTGTATTAGTTACGATATTTTGTCCAATAATCTGTTACGTCACCAATATTCTTATAAATAGAATTGAAATCTGGTTCCCATAACTTGATTTCGCTTAGATCAACATTCTCTTTTGCAGTTGGGTTTTCAGGTCTTACAGCCCATGTTCCAGCTGACACTAAGAATGAGTAACCTCTTCCTTGTCCATCTTCGCCACCTAGCCAATATTTGATAAATAATTTAGCAGCATTTGGATGTGGACATTCATCAGCAATAGCGATGAAGTTCAATGCTGGAATACCAGTTGAAACTTTCATTGTTTCTGGAGTAGCACCAACAGCATATCCACTTTCTTGTGCTTTTCTTAGTTTTACACTTGATGCATATCCTACTGGAGGGTTAGTTTGTCCCTTAGCACCTACTAGTTCGATAACTTCATCAGAACCCTTAGCAATAATAGGTTTATTAGCTAAGAATCTCTTAATGAATGCATAAGCTGCATTTGGTTCATCAGCTGCTAGTTCGATTTCCTTGCCGAAATATTCTTTATAGTCTGCTGCCATTTCATCAGCATGATCTAACATTGCTGTTAAGCATCCAGCATAAGCTACGTTACTTACAGGATCTTGGAATACAACCTTACCAGTCCATTCTTCAGTTGTTAATGCCCACCAGCTTGTGAAAGGACATGTGTCATAAACTTCAGTATTATAGAACCAAATGTTTAATTCCATTAATAATGGAGTATAGTCCTTATAAGTTGTAGTGTTTTTGAAGATTGAGTCTGGACGATAATTATGTAAGATTTTTTCTGGGAAAACTTCAGCGATATAGTCACCAGTAACTTCTTTAGAGTGTAAAATATCCACATTACGTACACCAGATTCGTACTCAGTTTGATACTGAGTCTTCAATTCACTTGCAGAAATATCTTTGACTTCAACATTGATTCCTGGATAATCCTCCATGAACGCATTAGCCACCTTTTGAGTACGGCTAGAAATAGTGTAGATGACAAGACTTCCTTCTTGTTTTGCCTTTTCATACAACACATCCATTGCTTCATCTTCATACAATCCATTTGCTGTTGCCCAATCATCTTTTTTGCCACCATTGTCATCAGATGGTTTTGTGCAACCAAATAGAATTAATAAAAATGCTAACAAAACTACAAAAATCTTTTGAATTTTCATACTTTTTCCTTGTGCCAAACTTCTCACTTTTTGACACCCCTTCCTTTCTATAAAATTATAACGTTTAGTGAGAAACGTTTTATCCTATTACATTTTACATTTGAGCTTTAACAACTAACTTACCAGTTTCAAAGTTATAGATATTCAATCTATTTGAATCAATACTCAAATAAACTGTACTGTTATGCTCATATTCATTAACACCTAACTCTTTCACTAAGAATTGTTCATTATTTGCTTCCAAAGAAACAAGGGTTTCACTTCCTGCAGGCATGCATGAATAAACCTTTGCACTTGCCTTTCCATTATCTTTCTTAGATAGAATAACTTGTTCAGGCCTAAAAGCAATAACACACTTATCTGTTAATTCACCTTCAACGTCACTTTCAGGTATTTCTATATGACCTAAACAAGAATCAATTAAATATTTTGAATCCTGTTTTTTCACTGTTCCATTAATAGTATTAATACGAGGGTTACCAATGAAATTAGCCACTTTAACAGTAGCTGGATTATTATAGACATTCATTGGTGTATCTACCTGTTCGATTTCTCCTTCAAAGAATATTGCCACTCTAGTTGACATTGTTAGGGCTTCGACTTGGTCATGAGTAACATAAACAATAGTTGTTCCCATTTCTTGGTGTAATCTTTTTAACTCACCCCTCATATCTACACGCAATTTAGCATCTAGATTACTTAAAGGTTCATCAAGTAATAATACTTTAGGATTTGTTGCGATTGCTCTAGCAATAGCTACACGTTGTTGCTGACCACCTGATAATTCAGATGGATATCTATCTGCATATTCTTCAATCTGCATTCTCTTTAATGCGTTTTTAACAATTTCATCAATTTGATTTTTAGGCATCTTTTTGATCTGCAATCCAAAAGCAACAATTTGGTATACAGTCATATGTGGCCATAAAGCATAACTTTGGAAAACTAGATTTAAATTTCTTTCACTTGATGGAGTAAAGAAATCTTCCTCCCCATTAGCGATTAATTTATCATCCATATAAATCTGACCACTTTTTGGTTCTTCCAATCCGGCAATAACTCTTAATGTTGTTGTTTTGCCACATCCAGATGGACCAAGTAAAGTCATAAATTCACCATCATTAATGGTTAGATTAATATCTTTTAATACATGGTTTGAACCATAGAATTTATTAATGTTATTTAAAACGATTTTACTCATTGTACCTTTCTCCTTTATAACCCACTTGCGATATCTGCATGGAAGAATCTATCCGCAATCCAATACAAACCTAAAACTAATACAAACATTACCACTGTAACAGCATCAGCTGATTGAGGAAATCCAGATGTTGAATATGTGTATGCCATATATGATAGAGTTCCTTGAGTTGGACTTATCAAGACGATGATCAAATCCAATTCCTTCATGATACTTATTAAAATCAACATTAGGCCACTAGCAAATCCATCTTTTGAAAGTGGAAAAATAATTCTAAAGAATCGAGTGATAAAGTTCGCTCCTACAACTTGTCCTGCTTCTTCAAGTTCTGTTGATATTTGCATCATGTTACTTGTACCTGCTCTAGAAGCAAATGGTAAGTGCTTAACAATACTAACCAAAATCAACAAGGCGAATGTACCATACAAGGATGGAATTAGGGTTATTTCCCATCCAAACAAATAAACCTTAGTAGGAGCCGCAAACATTGCCAAATACATAGCTCCAAAGGC
>CADBLN010000063.1 GCA_902795525.1 uncultured Erysipelotrichaceae bacterium
GGTGATATTTCAATTAATATGGCACAGGGAGATACTGATGCTCTTGATTCCAATGGAAATATTATTATCAATGGTGGTGTGGTTAATATTTCGGCACAATTTGCTTTCGACTTCGATGGCAAGGCAGAATTAAATGGTGGGAAAGTTATTGTAAATGGACAAGAAGTGACATCAATAACTAACTCAATGATGATGGGAAATAACTTTGGAGGACCCGGGAATCAAGGAGGAAACTTTGAAAATCGACCTGGTGGTCCAGGAAGAAGATAAGGGTTGTAATATATACAACCTTTTTTATAGGTTCATTATGATAACAAGTACAACAGATAGAAAAAGCAACATTACAATAAATGTTGCTTTAGATGCATAGGCATCTCATTTTCATTTTCTACTACCTGTGAATCGAAATTATTACAATGGCCAGTAGAGTACAAATGATCACTGGTTAGTAGATAGTTAGCATACGCTAACTATCATTATATTATCTTAATTAAGCAAAGATGTCAAATACTTTATTTCATTTTTTCGCAGAATGTTACATAAGCGTTCTTTGCTTCATAAATATCAACTTTACTAGCAACCTCCCATGGTGCATGCATATTTTGAACACCAACACCACTATCAATTACTTGCATATTATATTTAGCCATGATATAAGCGATGGTTCCACCGCCACCTTGATTTACTTTTCCTATCTCAGCGGTCTGCCATGAAACTTTGGCATCATCCCAAACTTTTCTAATCTCAGCTATAAATTCAGGGTTAGCGTCATTACTGCCACTTTTTCCTCTTGAACCTACATATTTATTCATAACAATACCACCACCAAAGAAGCAAGTATTCTTCATTTCGTTGACTGCTGGATAGTTAGGGTCATAAGCCGCGCTAACATCACTAGATAACATCTTACTATTGGCTAAACAACGACGGAACTTTAAATAGTCATAGCCACCTGTTAATTCAATCAACTCAGCCACTAGATTTTCATAAAAGTATGATTGCATCCCTGTGGACCCTATAGATCCAACTTCTTCTTTGTCAACTAACATACATGATACAGTTTTTTCAGGATTTTCAATCTCCATTAAAGCCATTAGTGAAGTATAGGCACAAACTCTATCATCATGACCATAACCCATGATCATCGAAGAATCCAGGCCATAGTCTCTTGCTGGTCCTGCTGGTACTACTTCTATTTCAGCACTAACAAAATCATCTTCTTCAATATTGTATTTATCTTTGAGAAGTTTGAGAATGTTGGCTTTAACAGCGTCTTTTTCTTCTTTTTCAAGTGGCATGGAACCAATTGTAATATTAAGGTCTTCTCCTTCAATTACTTCATTTGCTTTCTTTTGCATTTGTTGGGCTGCCAAATGAATTAGTAAATCTGAAATGCCAACTACTGGATCTTTCATGTCTTCACCAATAACAATATCAACAATTGAACCATCTTTTTTACAAACAACCCCATGCAATGCTAATGGCAATGTTACCCATTGGTACGCTTTGATACCACCATAGTAATGTGTATCAGCCAAAGCGATGTCGTGGTCTTCATATAATGGATGTTGTTTTAAGTCTATTCTTGGAGAATCAATGTGAGCTCCCAAAATATTCATTCCATTTTCCAATGCTTGTTTACCAATAATAAACAATGCTAAATCTTTTGATTTGTTCACAAAATAGACTTTATCACCTGGTTTCAGAGCTTTCTTTTTGTCAATGAAGTCTTGTAAATCTTTGAAACCGTGCTTTTCAGCAATTTCAACTCCTTTTTTTACACATTCTCTTTCAGTTTTACAATCTGAAATAAATTGTCGATAGCCTTCAGCAAAATCAAAGACTTGTTGTTTTTGTTTTTTGTTATATTTGTTCCAAGCGTTTTCCATATATTCGTTTCCTCCTATTCAAATAATCTCTTTTCATCAATTTCCTGATGCATTTGCTTAAAGAACTCCTCAATACCCAAGGTTTCTGATTCTTGGTGACCATGTCTTCTGATTGTCACTAATTTACCATTAACCTCATTATCACCGATTACGCATTGAATCGATACTTTTTTAACCTGTGCTTCTCTGATACGATAACCGAGTTTCTCGTTCCGGTCATCAACCTTTACCCTGAATCCCTCTTTTTCCATTCTTTCAGCTAATTCGTTCGAGTATTGAGTATGGACATTAGGGTTCACAGGAATAACCGCAAATTGTTGAGGTGCTAACCATAAAGGTAAATCACCTTTAGTTTCTTCTAACAAGAATGCAATGAATCTATCTAGTGAGCCTAAAATAGCTCTATGGATTACTACTGGAGTAACTTTTTCACCATCTTCATTAACATATGTTAATTCAAACCTTCTAGGTAATAAGAAATCTAATTGAATAGTGCTTAAAGCTACCTCATTTCCAACTGCTGGTTGTACCAACACATCTAGTTTTGGTCCATAAAAAGCCGCTTCACCAACTGCCTCAAAATAATCTAGGTCTAAATCATTCAAAACATTTCTTAATGCTGATTCAGCACTATTCCACATCTCATCGTCATCAAAATACTTTTCAGTATCTGCTGGATCCCTTAAAGATAATCTACATTTGAATTCTTTAATTCCAAAGTCTTCATAAACTTCCATAATCAAATCAAGAACACCTTTAAACTCAGATTCAATTTGTTCAACAGTACAGAATATATGTGAATCATTTTGAGTGAACGATCTTGCTCTTTCAATACCCTTTACAGCTCCCTGAGCTTCATATCTAAAATCGTTGGCAATTTCTGCGATTCTTAGTGGCAGTTCGCGATATGAATGAGCTTTTGAACCATAGATCACCATATGATGAGGGCAATTCATTGGTCTTAACACATATACATCATCAATCTTTGAGTCATCGATTTCATCCATTATTGTTTTCAGGGTTTTATCTTTATTATCTTCAGCAATTTTAACCATTGGAGCAAACATATCTTCTTTGTAATGGTCCCAATGGCCTGAAGTTTTGTATAAATCAACTGAGCCTAAATCAGGTGTATGCACATGTTGGTAGCCATGTGATATCTCTTTATCAGTTATGTAATTGTTCAAAATACGCCATATTGTATAACCGTTTGGAAGCCATAGAGGTAAGCCTTTGCCAACCAAATCACTCAACATGAATATTTCCATATCCTTCCCAATTTTGCGATGGTCTCTTTCCTTGGCTTCTTCCAACATCTTTAAATGTGCTTGCAAGTCTTCCTCAGTTTCAAAACAAACACCATAAACACGCTGAAGGACCTTGTTCTTGGAGTCCCCTTTCCAATATGCCCCAGACACTTTTAAAAGTTTGAAATGTTTTAATAACTTAGTATTTTCAACATGAGGGCCCCTACATAAATCAGTAAAATCTCCTTGTCTATAACAAGAAATAACTGTGGATTCCTCATCCATATTGTTAATTAAATCAACTTTATAAGGATCATCTTTAAAGCGCTCTAGTGCTTCATCCTTACTTATTTCTTCACGGACAATTAATTTGGCGGATTTAGCACATTGTTTCATTTCTTTTTCAATAAGTGGTAAATCATCCTCAGTAATGACTTTATCACCTAAATCCATGTCATAATAGAACCCCTCTGAAATAACTGGGCCAACCCAGAACTTTGCATTTGGATATAGATGTTTAATCGCTTGTGCCATCAAATGAGCACAAGAATGATTTAGCATGCTAAGCCTTTCATCTTCTTTAATGTTGATCATGCATATTCTCCCTTCCAGTAAATAAAAAACGCCCTTAACAAAGGACGTCATTAACGCGGTACCACCTTAATTCATATTAGTTAATTAATATGCTCTCGAAACTATAACGTTGTTACCGTAATCTTTTCTAAAGATTCTACTCCTAAGTGGTAAAGCATTCTAATTGCAAGTTACTTTCACCAACCGTAACCATCTCTAGTGCATTTTTGAATACTTCTTGTCTTATTCACAGTATTTAATTTATTTTAAGTCTATTTATAATTACTTGTCAAACTAAATAACAAAATTGCCATTTTCAAAAATAGTAACTTCTGTGCCATCAGTCTTTATGCCAGTAACACTCATATCAGCAGTTCCAAACATGAAATCAACATGGTTCATAGATGTGTTACCACCAGCATTTCTAAGCTGCTCTTCCTCCATTTCAGTGCCACCTTGAACATTTTCTGGATAACAATTTCCTAGCGCCAAATGGCATGAAGCATTTTCATCAAACAAAGTGTTATAGAAAAGAATTCCCAAGTTTGATATAGGTGAATCGTAACCAATTAAAGCAACCTCTCCTAAATACCTTGAACCTTCATCAGTATCTAACAAGTGCTTTAAGCTTTCTTGGTGTTTCAAAGCACCATAAGTAACAACCTTTCCATTTTCAAACTTAAACCAGAAATCATCAATGACCTTACCACTATAGCTTAGCGGTTTGGAAGCATACACGATGCCATTAACATTATTTCTGTCGGGCATGCAAAAACATTCCTCGGTTGGCATATTAGGATTGAAGAACACTCCTTTTGGCGTGGTACAACCGCCACCTACCCAAATATGGTTTTTGACTAAGCCCACATATAAATCGGTGCCTTTTTCATTTTTAAAATGTAGTTTTTCAAATTGATAGTCATTCAAAATATCACAATGCTTTTTTAAACTTTCGTCATGTTGTTGCCATTCAGAAATTGGGTCATTATCCTCTCTAACTCTAACAGCATATAAGATTGCTTCCCACAACGCCTTAACAGCATCATCTTCATTTTTATCTGGGAAGACTTTTTTAGCCCAAGTCGGATTAGGTAAAGCTATGACACACCATTGTCCTTCATTGTTCATTGTATAATTCATGAATGGCTTCATTTTTTTCATGTAAGCAATTCTGCTTTTTTGCATTTTTTCAGGATCAATATCTGACATTAAATCAGGGGTTGAAGATGCAATTGATAAATAACAAGCACCTTTTTCATGTTCGTATTTCACTCTTTCAACTTCCCAATCAGCTACTTCTGATAAAGATTCTAAAGATTCATATTGATATGCCATATGGGAAGTATTTTCATTCCCCCATTTAACTACGACACTTCCTGCTCCTTTTTGATAAGCATATTCCACACAATACTCAACAAACTGGTAATCTCTGACATTAGCGTTTATTATCAACAATTGTCCAGGTTGAACGTTTATTCCTGAATAAATTGCCAATCTTGCATATTTCTTTAAAATATTCTCATTCATATTATTCTACCTCCGCAAATCTCATTGTATTGGTATTTCCATGTCCTGCATGCCAACCAGCACAAATAATGTATGTGCTTCCTTTTGGTAGTTTCATTTTTTTAGCAACTTCTTGAGCTGTTTCATCATACATATTGCTATCAGTGATGTTTGGAGCATATACTGGGAAAACATCAGCATACAAAGACATCCTGCGACATGTTTCTAGCGAATTGGTTGCAGCAATAATTGGAGCGTATGGTTTGTATTTACTCAACCGTTTTGGTGTACCTCCAGTTTCAGTGAAGGCCATAATTGCACTGATATTTTGCATACTTAAACATGATTCAGCAACTGAAATACCGATAGCATCTGACATGGTTCTATTACTTGTAGTAATTGCACTTTGAAGATATTCTGAATAGGAAAATACTCGCTCACACTCTTCTGCTATTGTTGCCATAGTTGTTACAGCTTCAACTGGATACTCACCACTTGCGCTTTCTGCCGATAACATAATACAATCTGTTCCATCAAAAATGGCGTTAGCGACATCACTTGCCTCCGCTCTAGTTGGTCTAGGATTTCCCACCATGCTTTCTAGCATGTGAGTTGCAGTGATGACAGGCTTACCCATCTTATTTGCAGTTCTAATAATGTGTTTTTGATATAGAGGTACCAATTGTAGTGATACTTCAACACCTAAGTCACCTCTAGCTACCATCACACCATCAGCAACGCTTAAAATGGCGTTCAGATTATTGTAGCCTTCTTGATTTTCAATTTTTGCGATTATTTCAATTTCAGGGTGTCCCTCTTCTTCAAGAATATCTCTTATTGCCTTGACATCACTGGCTCTTCTAACGAAGCTTGCCGCAATAAAATCAACACCGTTTTGAGCGCCAAAACGAATGTCTGCTTCATCTTTTTCTGAGACAAAAGGCATTGTTAACACTACATTTGGAACATTAACACCTTTTCTAGTCATGATTGGTCCACTATTGAAAACTTCGCAAACCAATTCATCTTGATGCTTTTCTTTAACAATTAATGTTATCTTTCCATCGTTGATAAGAACTTTATTATTTACTTTTACATCATCATAAAACTCTTCGCAATCTATGTGAAACCGCTCCTTGTTTCCAACGACATCTTCCCTTACAATCTTAACAATATCGCCCTTTTTGAACTGAACTGAATCATTTTCCATTTTTCCCACTCTGATTTCAGGTCCTTTGGTATCTAACATGACACCAATATGCCAACCGTTTTTTTCATTTAATTCATGAATGGTTTTTATCTTTTTTAAATGCTCAGGATGAGAGCCATGTGAAAAATTCAATCGCGCCATATTCATTCCAGCTTCATACAACTTGCTGAGCATTTCTTCACTCTCTGAAGCAGGTCCAATTGTACATACTATTTTTGTTCTACGAATCATAACTAAGCCATCCTTTCAAACATATCATATAGTTCTTGATTATATTCTTTCGGTTCAACAAGAGCTTCCGCAATTGGAGTAGATATAATCATATCATTCTTTATACCAATACATCTATTTGAACCACCATTGTATAATACTTCAACAGCATAATCTCCCATTCTTGTA
>CADBLN010000064.1 GCA_902795525.1 uncultured Erysipelotrichaceae bacterium
ACTGCTGTTTCCAAAGCGGTCGGTTACACTTACATTAATATCATAGTCGCCAACTTTGTAGGTGTTAACTACACCACTATAGGTGATTTTTTCACTGACATCTCCATCTCTTTCATCAACGGCACTGGCATAATCTTTTATCGTAAACTTGCTCCCCTGTTTAATAGTTATTGTATCATCTACAATCAAAACTGGAGCATCATTATCTGCGACAAAAAACTCAAAGCGCTTCTCAATACTTTTTTTCCCATCTTTACTGCTGATAATATAGTCAATGTAATAACTTCCAGGGATGGAAGAGTTAACAGTATTCTCTTTAACGAGGAAGCTCAAGCCTACATTTTCTACATCCACAATCAAAGTCAAAGGATCAAACACTTCATCTCGTTTGATTGTTGTCGTTACTTGAGTAACAACAGGATCAAATTCCGTGTTACATCCAACTAACATAGCTAAACACAATGTAATAACAACTATGACCTTGCGCATTTTTACCTCATTGCTGCATTTTCAATTATGCACAAATATATTATAATACATTTGACATAGATTTCACTACATAAGTAGAAAGAGGCGACTATGAAAAAATTTATAAGACGAGCAGTTTTCGTTGCTGCTGCAGCCAGTGCTGTTATTGCTTATTTAAAATCAAAATTAGAACAAGAAGAAGATGTTGATATGATTATCATTGAGCCTGATGAACCTGTATGGGAAGAAATTAGAGTTGAAAAGGCTGATGATGAGAATCCTATTGAAGAGATCAATGATATTGATACGAATGTATTAGAAAGTGTTAATAAAGCTATAGAGGATGTCCATGAGATAGTTGAACCTTCTCACTTGGAAATACCAATTGAGTTCAATGAATCTGAAGATGATGTTGTAGTAGATGATGTCCCAGAAGAAACTCTCGCTGAAGTTGAACAGACTAAAGTAATTGTTAACGAAGCAAACCATGAAATCGAAGAGATAGTTAAAGATGTCATTTCAGCCTCTCAAACTTCAGATATAACTGATGAAGAAGAGTTTAAAGAAGTTGCTGTTCAAGAAGTTGAAGAACAACAAGAGGCATTAGACCTTAGCGAAAAGGTCTTTGAAGAAAATCTGGATAACATCATTGATGAAGTTATTGAAACAACCATGCAAATGAATGTCGTTGATGATGTAAATGAGGATTTGAATCAATTAACTCAAGAGGTTATAGAACTTAGCGAACAAGACTATGAAGACGATTCAATCCCGTTTGATTCACAAGAATATGACATTAACGAACTAAATGAATTATTCAATGAAGAGAATCAAATCCGCAATGTTTTTAATGAAGAAACACAAAACCTATTTAACGAAATCTCTAATTCGTCTGTAGGAAACATTGAAGTTCAAGATACTAGTAACGAAACAATTGAAGATGTTGAAGCTTCAATAATTGAAGTAGAGCTGGAAGATACCCTGGTTGACCTACAACCAATCACTGAAAGTGAAATGGCAGAAGAAGAAGTCAAGCAGGAGCCACAACAGCCACTTATTGCAGAAGACAATCCTTTCCCTCATTTATCGGAGAAACGTATTGACGCCATTAAGAATCAGGTAAATTCAATGATGGAAGCATTAGGGGAAGCGGATGAATTATATTTAAAACACTATGCAGTCTTCAAAACTAAACATGACCATTATAGATATGAATCAGTTGCCGAAATACTAGGCTATGAAATAACTGAACTAAATGAGAACAATGAGGCTTTCCTATATAAAACATCATCAGGCGAAAAAGATTCCATACTGCATGAAATCTTGACCCTAGCTGATACCTTAAAAGCTTATAATGCTAGCTACAAAGGTTGGAAAGTCATCGACAACAAAACAAAATGAAGTCAGGACATCATATCCTGACTTTTATACTATCCTGCTTTTTCTTACATCTTCCTCATCATCATCTTTTTCAAATGGCATTTTTTTTGCTTCCATGCGTGGTCTTCTAAAAATTCCATAGTTATGATGGTGAGATTCCATGTCTTCTTCAAAAGGCATGTTCCTTACTTCCATCCTTGGGCGGTGAAAACGTGGTGGCATCTTAAAATCAAAAACATCTATTTTAGATTCAGGTGTATTAGTTATAACCTTGTCCAATAGTTCACCAAGTGATTCTTTTTCTTTCTCATCTAAACAATCAAAAATATCACTAGTGTATGTTTCATCATTTAGCTTTTCTGCCTGTCTTTTTCCAGCTTCGGTTAGATATAGCCTGTTAACACGGCTATCCTTTTCATCAGCTTTTCTTTCCAACCAACCATTCTTCTCAAGTTTAGATACAATCTCACCACTTGATTGAGGTCTGATACCCAATATGTATGCCAGCTGTCGCTGTGATAAGCCATTATTTAGATTCAGTATGGAAAGAGCCCTATTTTGAGTACTAGGTAAATTTCCTTCAGCTTTTCTGCCTCTTCTCCTCAATAATACAGAAACCCTTCTAAAGCTATCGTGTAAACTTTCATTCTTTTCTTTCATATCTCTTCACCTCCTTTTTGTAAGGTACCTTAATTGTATAATGTGTCTTTTCTTTTGTCAATCATTTCATCTATTTAATATGGTATCATTGATATAAAAGAGGGTGATTTTTTCATGATTATTAATAATCTAACAATCTCAACCTTGAAAGGAAGAGTCTTACTTAAGGACTTTAGTTTTACCTTGAATGATAACGACAAAATAGCTCTAATTGGTGAAGAAGGTAATGGTAAAAGCACATTGCTTAAGCTTTTAGCTGGCCAAGACTTGTCTGAATATATAAACTACTCAGGAAGTATTAATACTGCCAATGAAATCATTGGCTATTTACCACAACAACTGTCACCAAATCAACTGCAACAAACTCCGTTTGAATTCTTATCTAACAATGATGAGTATGATATTTATAATAATTATGCTCAAGTTATTGATACATTAAACTCAGTTAATCTGGACTTATCTCTTATTGAACAAAAGCGTCCTTTAATTACCCTAAGCGGTGGTGAAAGGGTTAAGCTTGCTATGTGCAAGATTATATTACAAGGACCAGATATTTTATTGTTAGATGAGCCTACCAACGACCTTGATCTAGAAACACTAATTTGGTTGGAAGAATTTATCAAACAATCAACCCTTCCAATCATTTTTATCTCTCATGATGACACCCTGTTAGAGGAATGTAGTAATGGTATTCTTCATTTAGAACAATTAAAGCGAAAACAAGAACCTGTACTTACATATAGTGGGGTTGGTTATGGCGAATACTTACAGCGGCGAATGCAGAATATAGAAAGAACAAACATGATTGCGGCTAAGGAAAAAAGCCAACTGGCAAAACAATTAGAAAAATATCGCCAGATTTATCAAAAAGTTGACTACCAACAAAAAACAATCACTAGACAAGATCCCCATGGTGGTCAACTTCTTAAGAAAAAGATGCACGCAGTAAAAGCATTAGGGAGAAAACTGGAAGAGAAAGAAAACAATCTAACTCAAAAAATTGAGCCAGAAGAAGCGATAAACATTTATTTTGATGAAATTAAAGTAAACCCTAAAAAGGTTATCATTGATTTTCATCTAGATAATCTGATGGTTGCGGAAAAGAAGCTTTCATCAAATATCAACTTGTTTGTTTCAGGTAAAGACAAAATAGCAATTATCGGAAAGAATGGTTGCGGAAAGTCTACATTGTTAAAAATGATTCATGAACAGTTAAAAAACCGTGATGACATATCCCTTGGTTATATGCCACAAAACTATGAAGAAGTCATGAATTATTCGCTCAACCCTGTTGATTTCTTAAAGATAACAGGGACCAAAGATGAAACTGTTACCATTCGTAATTATTTAGGAGCTTTGAAATTTACTAGTGAAGAAATGAATCATTCTATCTCAGCTCTATCAGAAGGACAAAAATGCAAAATCTTACTACTGAGTTTGATTCTAAATAAGTGTAATGTCCTATTGCTCGATGAACCAACACGTAATTTATCTCCTCTCTCTAACCCTCAGGTAAGACAGATGCTGATTAATTATGGAGGGGCAATAATCACAGTAACCCACGATCGAAAGTTCATTAATGAGGTATGCACAAAAGTCTACCAGCTAAGCGAAACTACGCTTTCGCAAATTGAATAAAAGATGCAAAATCACTTTGCATCTTTATTAATTTGTACATCCTGCCAATTTGGATTATATTCAATTTCTGGTTCTTCTCCAATAAAGGCTTTTGCTGCACCTTTATCTCCCATTAAGGTGTATCTAAACCAAGCTGTCATATAAGCATCCGCAACCACTACCATATCATCATGGTCAGCATCTACCCTACGTGCCATCACTTTAAAAACAGAGTCTGAAATGTCATTGTAATGGGCTTGAAGTTCAGACAGTGGTTTTATTATTTCATCTTCTACTCCCACGCTAGCAACCAAGAAATATGGGATTTTGACACCGCTGACATCATAATTCCAATGCAAGTCATACGCAATGTTTTCAGAAGTAGTGCTTAAGGTAAACAAGCTTTTTAAATGATGACCTTGTTTTGAGGTAACTGCATTAATAGCACCGATGCCACCTTCTCCATGTCCTGCAATTCCTATCTTGCTTAAATCAACTTTTTTGTAGAAAACAGATTTTGGATTACTGTTTTCTTCAATTATATATAACAATGTTTGAATGGCACTATCACCACTGGCGGTATTACCATCTTCATTGCCTATAACAATAAAACCCCAGCTAGCCAAGTGCTTGAAAATAGGCTTAAATCTCTTAGCCGATTCCAAAACACCATTAACCATGACAACAACTGGATAACTCTGATAATCAGTTTCCAATTCCTTTGGATAGAATATTACATATTTTTTTAAATGTTTATTTGCCTTAACTTCTTTATGTTCAACTTCACTTTTACCCATGACTCTATATGTTGATTCAACAATTTTAGTTGACTCGTATTTGTTGTAATAATCATTAGGTAAATTCTGCTTTGCAGTTGCATAAGCAAAAATTCCACCTCCAAGAAGTAGAACAACAATTAGTATAATTAGAATTGTTTTCATCATTTTGCTCATATATGGATATTTTACAGAAAATTGCACTTTATGGCAAATTAAAACCTCCTTACGGAGGTTTTGACTATTTAACAAATTCGATATAAGCCATAGGAGCTGCATCACCGCGTCTTACGCCTGTTTTAACAACTCTTGTGTAACCACCATTACGTTTTTCGTAACGTGGACCGATTTCATCGAATAATTTTTGAACAGCTGTCTTGTCTGTGCCAGCAACTTTAACATCACGCACATATGCCAAGACTTGTCTACGAGCAGCTAAGTCACCTTTTTTAGCCAAAGTAACTAATTCATCAACAACAGTTCTAAGTTCTAAAGCCTTCTTTTCGGTAGTTTCAACTTTTTCATGTACAATAACATCTGTTGCTAAATTACGTAGCAATGCTTTACGATGATCAGCTGTACGTCCTAATTTACGATTGCGCATTTAGTTATCCTCCTAATCTTATAAATCAGAGCTACGGAAACTCTTGCCTAAGTTATTTAGTTTATCTTTGACTTCCTTCAAAGATTTCTTGCCTAAATTTCTAACTCTCATCATTTCTTCTTCAGTCTTTTGAGTTAACTCTTCTACAGTTTGAATGCCAGCACGTTTCAAACAGTTGTATGAACGTACTGATAAATCTAAGTCCTCAATTACCATATTGAAGCCTTTGGTATCTTGTTCGTTACCAGCTTCTTTAATAACGCTGCCAAGTTCATTGACACTTTCCTTAACACTTGTTAATAGTTCTAAGTGGTCAATTAGAATCTTAGCTGCTAAAGCAACGGCTTGTTGAGGAGTGATTCCTCCATTAGTCCAAACTTCAAGAGTTAAACTATCATAACTTGCATCTTGACCTACACGAGTTGGTTCAACTGCAAATGTAGCCTTTGTTACAGGGGTGAAGATTGAATCTGTAAAGATTGTTCCTATACCCTGTGTTGAGCCTGCAAATAATTGTTTATTAGCATCTGCGCTAATGTAACCTCTACCCTTGCGGGCTCTTAATTCCATTTCAATCTTGCCACCTTCTGCTAAATGACAAATTTCCAATTCTGGATTTAAACATTTAACGCCTGTAGGAAGAAGAATGTCACCTGCTGTAACAGTTTTAGGGCCAACTGCATCTAAACGCAATGTATATGATTCATCATCTTCAATATCTAAAATTAACTCTTTGAGATTCAAGATAATTGCTGTAACATCTTCAACAACACCAGGTATTGAAGAAAACTCATGGAATACTCCATCAATTTTGATGGAATATACAGCTCCACCTGGCATTGATGATATTAATACTCTACGAATAGCATTACCAATAGTTGTGCCAAAACCTCTTTCAAGGGGTTCCATGACAAACTTACCATAATGTTCGTCTTCTACATATTCTTTAATTTCAAAATCTGCTCTTTCAAATTGTTGCATCAACTACTCCTCCTATCCTTATAATTTCTAACCGCGTGGTCTCTTTGGTGGACGACACCCATTATGAGGAATTGGAGTGACATCGTTGATTGATGTAATACTTAAACCTGCAACTTGTAGTGATCTAACAGCTGATTCTCTTCCAGGACCTGGTCCTTTAACATTAACGTCAACTGTTTTCATGCCATGATCGATTGCAGCTTTTGCAGCAGCTTCAGCAGC
>CADBLN010000065.1 GCA_902795525.1 uncultured Erysipelotrichaceae bacterium
CCTTCTCGGCGATATAAAGCTTTCTTGCCGCCATCCTCACTTCCAGCTTTAGGACAGCCTAAATAAACACCAATAGGTCTATTACATCTCTCTTTTAGTTCTTTTAAAGTTAAACCACATAAACCAGGGTTGTTGTCCATATTATCTAAATCGATAGTATTCAGCATTACCATGTCTGCACCCCAGGCAAACATCAATTCAGTATTGGTAACACCTCTAACCAATCCTTCACCAGCAAACAACAAATGCTGGCCCATTATAACCCTAGATTCTGATTTAAGGATTGACTCTTTTAATTCACGTGCATTCATCTTTCTAATATCTGATTTTGAAGCACTAATTAATCTAACTACATTTGACATATTGCACTCCTTTTGTATAAAGCAAAGCCAGTAATAGTTTACACTACCACTGGCTTAAATGTTAAATTATTGTTCGTCGTATTTCTTATCGTAACCAAAGAAGTATACAGTTACAGCTGTTCCAACTAATGCGATTAACATTGCAGCTACGAAATATCCAAAACCTTCACCAATAAATAGTGGGAAAGATAAGATTCCAACAGGGCCACCTGCTAATGCGGCTGCATTACCAAATCCTGCAACACCACCAGCTATAGCAGCAAATACAACTGCGATATAGAATGGTTTCTTTAATGGTAAGTTAACACCATAGATTGAAGGTTCTGTAATAGCGAAAATGCCTGTGATACCAGCTGATAGACCTGTTTCTCTTAATTGAGAATTCTTAGTTCTTAATGCTACACCTAAAGCTGCGCCTGCTTGTGACCAGTTTGAAGGTCCAGTAACAGCGTTAATAGTATTACGTCCATATTGAGCTAAGTTTAAAGTTCCCAATGGAACAATTCCCCAGTGTAATCCAAACACAACTAATACTTGCCATGCTGCTCCTAAGACAACACCACAAATTGTTGGATTTAGGTTATATAACCATGTGTAAGCAGCTCCAATCCAGCTTTGAGCTGTTGAAGTGATAGGACCAATTACTAAGAACATAGCTGGTACAGTAATCAACAAAGTAATTAATGGAACTAAAACGTATTTAGCGTACTTAGGTACATACTTATTTGCGGCATGTTCAACTAAAGACATAAACCAAATTGTTACAATAATAGGTATAACAGATGAACCATAGCCTTGTCTCTGCATTGAGAGTTTTAAGCCAAATAGCTTTAATCCTTCTTCACCAAACACCAATGATTGAATTGTTGGTGAAACCATTGTTAGCGCTACTGCTACAGCAATATATGGATTACATTTCCATTTTAAAGCTGCAGCATATGCCAAGTATACTGGCAAGAAACTGAAAATTGCATTATAAATTTCGTTAATAACAATATATGTACCACTGGTTGTTTGTAAACCCAAGAAATTAGTGCAAATCATTAGAATTGAGCGAATCATACCAGCGCCAATCAAAGCTGGAAGAATTGGTGTAAATACATTTGTAACAAGATCGATAACCCTGTCCATGAATTTACCTTGAACCTTTAAATCATCTTTTTCAACTGCATCAATTGCCTGGCCAACAATACCAGTAACATCTTGAACTGCCTTGAAGACATCTTCAACTTCGTTTCCAACTACAACTTGAAATTGACCACCTTGTTCAATAACATTGATAACGCCAGGTACTTTCTTAACTGCTTCAGCGTTTGCCAAAGAGTTGTCTTTCAATTTGAAACGTACACGTGTTATACAGTGAGTTAAGGATGTAATGTTTTCTTTGCCACCAATATTAGCGACAATATCTGTTGCTGTTTGTTTGTAATCCATAAAAACCTCCCCATAACAACAAAATATTCATTTTGGTTAATCGTATAACCAAATTTATTATAGTTCCGTAAGTAATTAAGAGTCAATACTTTTTATCAAAAAAGTTAAACGTTTAATCATTTTCTTGACAAATGACCACCAAATCTCTAAAAATATAGTTGATTATGGGTAGAAGTAAAACTATATCAATTATGGATATTGCAAAGATGGCAGGTGTGAGCGTTGCCACTGTTTCGCATGTTATGAATAATACAGGAAGATTTTCTAAAGAAACTGAACTAAAGGTAAAACAAGTAATAAAAGATAGTGGTTTTGTCTTTAACAACGCTGCTAGAAGTTTAAAGTCTTCGTCATCGCATACCATTGGTCTAATACTGCCAAATATCAATAACCCTTTCTTTGCTAATATTGCCTCAATTGTTGAGTCTTATACCTTTGAACACGATTATGCCCTATTTGTTTGCAATACCAACAATAGTGCAGATAAAGAAAAACAATACTTTAAAAAACTTGACAGCATGCAAGTTGATGGGATTATTGTTATTTCTTGTCAAAAAGAGATTGTAGATGACATTGTTCAAAGAAACATTCCAATCATCTTAATCGACCGTACACCTACCAATAATATGAATTTAACAATTATAGCTTCAGATGCCGAGGAAGGCATCTACCAAGAAACCAAAACATTGATTAATAAAGGTTGCAGAAATCTTGTGTTCATTTCAAGTTTCTTATCAACCTATACAAATTCAAATCGTTCAAATTCTTTCATAAAGGCCTTAAAAGAAAGTAACATTGAGATCAATGATGAACAGATAATCCATTTACCTCAAGGTGAATCGATCATAACAACCGAAACCGCCATAGTTGAGTATATCAACTCCGGTAATACAATTGATGGCATAATTTGTACTAGTGATAATCAAGCTATTGGTGCAATTGCCGGATTAAAACAGTTAGGATTGAAAGTGCCTGAAGATGTAAAGATATTTGGTTTTGACAATACATTACAATCACAGATTTCAACTCCAACGATTTCAACAATTGAAAGGTATCCAACCATAATTGGACAAACCGCTGCTGAAGTTTTAATGGATTCAATCAATAAAAAAGAAGTTAATCCTTACTATGAAATAAAATGTAGCATTATTGAAAGACAATCAACAAATTAAAACGACCCATAAGGTCGTTTTGTTTACATTGGTTCTTTATGATAACCCATATTTACCATACCGAATATAGCTCCACAGACACCACCGGCAATATGGGCCAATTGCGAAATGTTGTCATTGGCAGTTAACGCATCGCTTATTTCACCGCCAACATAAATTATCAATACCAAAATCATTGTCAATGGAATCTGACCTGATTCAAAGCTAGTAGCACTTGCTAGAACAATCATCATAAAAACAATGCCACTTGCACCGCACAGAGCAACATTTGGGAACAATATCGCATTCGCAATACCCCCAACAACAGCAGTAATCAACATCATTTCAATTAATTTCTTAGAACCATACTTTTCTTCAATCATAGGTCCTAAAATTAAAATATACATGATATTACCAATAAAGTGCTCCCAACCTGCATGACCAAAAACATAGGTAACCAATCTTACATATGTTAAAGGATTAAATAGATTTCCCCTCCAAGTCATAAAAAATGACCTGGTAGAAATACCACCAGTATAATAATGAGCAACCAAAACCAATAAACAAATCAATGAGAATGTCAAGGTTACTGGTGCATTATAATCAATAAAAAACTTTCTTTTTTTCATAAAACAACTCCCCTAACAATTATAATCCATTCACTCTATTTTGTCCTAACTAGATGTGCTCTAGCTAAATTGTCTATTCCGAAAACCATTAGAACAACAAACAAAGAATTCTGTTTATCATCTATTTCTATGTAATAATGATTTCCTCTGCCAAAATCTTCTTTGCTGATTGTTGCAATTACGCGGTCTCTTAGATCAACAATTTGGTAATCATAGTTTTCCCAATCACCTTTTACTTTCCACGAGAGTCTGTTTAGATAAATATGGGTTTTAAAGAATACTTTTTCCTTTATTATTTTATCTTCCTTTTTATTACCTATGCAGATGCCATATTGGTTTATCGAGCCAAACTCTTGTCTTACATAGCCAACTTCCACGCCACCTTGATACAACCAGGTTCCCGGTAAAGTGTTGAAGTCGCACTTATAACGATAGACTGGTTCTTGATGTTCATTAACCAACAAACCGCTAGTAGAAAACAAAAAAAGATCTTCAGTAAAATACAGTTTCATGCATTTATTATAGAAAAACTTAGTTTGTGATTCAACGAGAAACATCACACAATTGGAAATCAATGACTTTATTTAGATCATCTAAGCTAACTTCAACTTGATAACCAATCTTACCAGCACTGAAGATGATACTATCTTGTTCACAAGCGCTGCTATCAATTGTAGTTTTAAAGAATTTCTTCATTCCAATTGGAGAACAACCACCATGGATATAACCTGTCAGTCCCAATAATTCTTTAGATTTAACCATTTCAATGCTTTTTTCATTAACAGCATTAGCAGCTTTCTTTAAGTCAAGCTCTTGAGCTACAGGAATAACAAACACATAGTATTGTTTACTGTGACCCATAGTTACCAATGTCTTATATACCTTTTCAATTGGCTGCCCAATCATTCTAGCAACTTCAATCCCATTTGTTGCGCCGTCGCTTTTATATTCATATTCCTGATGCTTTATTTTCTTTTGGTCAAGGATTCTCATCACATTTGTTTTCATATTTTTATCCTCATATGAATTATTTCATCATCTTCATAAACAAAATAAGCCCCATTTGCTACCTGTACCTTTAAAGAAGCTTTATTAAACTTATACGCAAATAGATAAATCTCATCTTCTTTTATAATCTCTTTGCACTTTTCTATGCATAGTCTTAAGCCTTCTTTTCCATATCCTTTATTACGATATTCTTCTATAATTCCATATCCAATATGGCCACCAGCTTTTCTTAAACCTTCATTAAGGTAGTGCCTGATTTTAAACATGCCAACAATGACGTCATCATCCCAAAGATAGAAAATAGTTTGAGGAACCCTCCCTTCACCAAGATTTATCCCTTTAGACTCTTCAATCATCTTTGGTAAAGATCTATCTAAAAACTCGAACTTAGAAACCCCAAAATAACTATTACCGAAACCATTTTCAAAATAAGGAATCTTGTTGTTGGCAATAAACTCTTGTTCATAATCGACTAAATTAGCTTCTTTCAAATAAATCATATGGATAGTTTAGCATAAGAAAACTAGGCTGTTAAGCCTAGTTAATCTATATTATTTTGCTTTAGCTTGGTTTGCTACAGCGTTGATTGTTTTTTTTTTTTCAGCAGCATCACCTAAATAGTAATGCTTAATTGGTTTGAAATTGTCATCCAACTCATAAACTAGTGGTACTCCTGTAGGAATATTTAAACCAACAATTTCATCATCTGAAATGTTATCTAAATATTTAACAAGTGAACGCAATGAATTCCCATGAGCTGCAATTAATACTGATTTTCCAGCCGCAATTTCAGGCTTGATTACTTCTTCGTAATAAGGAACAACCCTAGCAACACAATCTTTCAAACATTCAGTTAATGGTAAATTCTTCTTATCAACATTCTTATATGCTGCCTGGTTAGCAGGGTTTCTGTCATCGCTTTCTTCTAATTCTGGAGGTTGAACATCATATGAACGTCTCCATATTTTTACTTGATCCTCACCATATTTAGCTGCTGTTTCAGCCTTATTCAAACCCTGTAAAGCTCCATAGTGCCTTTCGTTTAAACGCCAGTCTTTAATCATTGGAATCCACTCTTCATCCAATTGCTCTAAAACATTGTAAGCTGTGTGAATTGCTCTCTTTAAATAAGATGTATAACAAACATCAAATGTAAAACCAGCTTCCTTTAACAGCTGCCCACCTTTTTTTGCTTCTTGAACTCCTGTTTCGCTTAAGTCAACATCAGTCCACCCAGTAAATAGATTTAATTTATTCCATTCACTTTCACCATGTCTGATTAATACCAATTTATATCCCATAAATTCCTCCTATAATAACCATTACTAATTTATGATATTTTCCTTTAAAAAGCAAATAAATTAATGCCAATGGATTCATCCAGTTTACGGTCAACCATTCCATCAATGATGTAAATAAACATTTCACAGGTTACACTTACTATTGCTCTATTTAAATGACCCCCTACAGTATTACTTCTCTCATCACCGCAAGTAATATGCAGGTGGGCGTAATACTCACCATTCATGGTGTTAACAGAACCAGTAAGAGCAGTAATTTCATAATCACCTTTAAAGTCATTTGAAACATATTTCTTTTCAGCAACCTTATAGACACCTACAGTGAAATCGTTTGTAGCTCCCAGTGCATTCACATTAGCTAGCTTAACATTCTCTTTCAAACAGATGTTTTTTAATTGTTGGTGGATTTCTTCACCTCGGTCAATTCTTGCCACAATGACGTTTTCAAATCTTCTATATTCCATGCTCAACCCTTTCTAAATGATATTGTATTTCATGAACGAGACTTTTATCTTTATAAACAATAGGTTTATCTACTTGATTATAGTTAATCGCATTTGGCATATATTCAGCCTCTAAACACAATCCAGAATACTGACCATATTCAATTTCTTTTTTTCCCTTCATATTTGCTAAGAAATTTCCGGTATACAAATGAAAACCTGGAAAATCACTCATAAGTGTTAAACGCAGCCTTCTACCTTCAAGCTGTGCTTGAGTTCTTAAACCAGTTCCCTCAATTGGATAATAATGGTCATAGCCACAATAATCCTTTATTTGAGAATCATCGCTATTTAAACCTATGCCCACTTCCCTCCAACTTCTAAAGTCAAAGTCAGTTTTATCCACTTCTTTTAATTGACCATTCATCATTCCATTTGAATCGTTTAATCCAAAAAAGTCACCAGGAATTTTAAGCTTGTGTTTTTTTATATCACCTACTCCATCCAAATTGAAATATGAGTGGTTTGTATAACCAAATAAAGTATCTTGATCGCTACTTCCTTTAGAAACAATTGAAAGTCCATTTTCTAAAAGCTTGTATTTTATTTCCACTTTTAAGTTGCCAGGAAAGCCTTCTTCACCATCTTTACTTGTATAGCTAAAAATAATTTCTTGTTCATTAATCTTGGTATCAAACAATTTTTGATCAAAGCCGAAAAGTCCCCCATGAAGAGTATTGCCGTTATTATTCCTCTCTAAATGATATGTATTATTGTTTAAGCTGAATTCGCCATTAGCGATTCTGTTAGCCACCCTACCAATTGAAGCCCCCATGCAAGCTCCCTGTTGGTTTAAATAGCCTTCCATATCATCAAAGCCGCATACAACGTCAATACCTGTTTTTTTATCGATGAAAGACACTAAAGTTGCGCCATAATCAATAGCACTAATGGCGATGTTTTCATTTTCAATTGTATATATCGTTATTTCGTTTTCAAAAAGATCTTTACCAAAAAACATGTTTCCCCCTAAATATCTGTAGCATCTACATCAATAACAATCGTAACACTATAGTCTGGATACATTTCCATTACTTCATTCATTAAAATCTTGTGAGCTTCATGATGGTCAATATCAAAGCTTGCTACCACATCAAATCTCATACGTTTTTCTTTTTTCTCAACATAGAATCCATGTATTTGTAAAACCCAATCATGTTCGATCAGCTTCTTTTTAATTGAACTAATCATCTTATCAACAGTTTTATCTTTGGTGTTGTAAGAGTAAACACCAACACTAATAAGAGCTATACCCGTTTCTTCCATTACTTGACTTTGTAGTTTTCTAGTTAATGCATCAACCTCAGCAACCGTTACTGTATCAGCTAATTCAATATGTACTGTCGCATAATTCTTCTCAGGCCCATAATTAAACAGGTTTAAGTCATATGCCCCTCTTACCAGCTCCTCATTATTGATGATGCTTTTGATTTGATGGCTCAATTGAGCATCTTCTCTCTGCCCTAAAATATCATTAACAGTATCCAACATCATTTCAATTCCTGATTTAATGATGAAAAGTGCAATTATAACTCCAACATAAGCTTCTAAAGAAATCTTAAAAAAGAAATAAACTATAGCACTTACAAAAACAGAAGTTGAAAGAACAGCATCAAATAAAGCATCTTCACCCGAGCCAATTAAAGCACTGGAATTCACTTTTTCTCCTTGACCTTTGACATATCTTCCTAAAAAAATCTTTACAAATATAGCCACAGCAATTATGACAAGAGAAACTATTGAATAATTCGCTGGCTCAGGTACAATGATTTTTTTGATTGATTCTACTAATGAAGTAATACCTGCATAAAGAATCAGTGCTGCTACAATCATTGCGCTGAGATATTCAATCCGGCCATATCCATAAGGATGTTGTTTGTCTGGTGCTTTGTGTGCTAATTTTGCGCCAAGAATTGTAATAACCGATGATAAGGCATCTGACAAATTATTGATGGCATCTAAAACAACCGAAATAGAATTAGCTATCAATCCAACTACCATTTTAAAAGCAACCAAAAACAAATTAGTGATAATGCCCACCATACTCGCCTTTACAATTGTTTTATCTCTATCCTCAATTACATTTTTTGTATTATCGTAATTCTCCGTCATAATTAAGTTTCTCCCATAAAACATTTTATCAAAACACATATCATAAAACCATCAATGTGATATCCTTTAACAAAAAATCCTGTATAATGAAATTAGAGTTAACTAATAGGGGTTAAATTTATGAGCGAAAAAACAAAAAACCTTAACAATCTGGAAGATATTTATCTTGCCATCATAGCAAACATGGAAGATGGCGCTTACTATGTAGATAAAGAACGCAGGATAATGTTTTGGAATAATGCTGCCGAAAAAATTACAGGCTACAAAGCTGAAGAAATAATAGGCAAAGCATGTCCTGATAGTGGTCTAAATCACATAGATGAAGACGGACGGCCTTTATGTCATGTTGGTTGTCCTTTGTTTGCGACTAACATTGATGGTAAACAAAGAAAAGAAAGAGTCTTTGTCCGTCACAAAGATGGTCATAGAATTCCTTTAAAGGTAAATATTTTCCCAATAAAAAAAGATAATGATATTTTGGGTTCAATAGAAATCTTTACCCAAGATTCACCAACTAAATACGACGATAAGCTTATTTCCCATCTATCAGGCATTGCAATGCACGATAATTTAACAGGCTTACCAAATAGAAGATATTTAGAAAGTTTTCTAAGCTATAAGCTTTCTCAGTTTACACATTTTGGTAGAATGTTTGCGGTAATATTCGCAGATATTGATAATTTTGCTAATTTCAATAATACCTATGGACATGAAGCAGGAGATTTAGTCTTAACTAATATAGCAAATTCCATAAAAGGAAACTTAAGAAAGGAAGACTTGTTCGGCCGTTGGGGTGGAGAAGAATTTGTGGGTATTTACTCTATTCAACATGACTATGAAGCTACCATCGTTGCTGATAAACTACGCCAATTAGTCAAGAACACCGAAATCAATTATAATGGACGGCCTTTGAATGTTACTATCTCTGTTGGTGTTGCTACTCCTAAACAAAATGACACTATAGAAACTATAATTAATAGAGCTGACGCTCTTCAATATGAATCAAAGAAAAACGGTAAAGATCGAGTTACAACACAATAGTCATGCCTAATTTCATCTGTTTTGGCTCGGAGATTTTTTGTTGTGGCTTGACAGTGATGTCTTACCTTATGACAATAGCATAAATAATGTAGCATCTATTCATGTTTTATGTACTTACACCATATTAAAAGATATCTAACCTAGATTTGATATTGTACACTCGTAAACAGAGTCTACGATGTCATCGACTATTGCTCCAAGCATAGAGCCCTCCTTTGTAACTGCATACCATCAAACAGAGAATATGCTTATGAACTCCTGTTCATGAGCCTTCATCCTCATAACAAATCCGGCGTAATCTGCCACATCCACGGGGATTTTCAAGCCATGTTTGGTAATGCTAATGTCATCTCGCGGCATTACATCAGCCTCGTAGGTCGAGCCGCGGTTCATCCATAATTTCAGATCGTCAGATCCTTCCGCTTCCGGATAAAGATAATATCCTGCCTTGGCATCGAATCTGAACATATATGCCAGCACTTGCAAGTAATCCCAGTTGCTGATGTTATCCATTGGCTTGTACTTAGCATCTACGATTATTCTTGCCTCATTGTTCCTGCTAATGAAGTCTGGATAAATAAGACCGATATTACCATCAAACAAACGCTGGGCTCCTTTTCCACCTTTATTCATCGGATGATAGAATACATCCTCAATAAGCGAATTAACATAGTTCTAGAAAACATATTTACACACACTACTTATATGCAAATGCTTACTAAATATAATTTTTCATGCTTTCCTTACCTAGTTTCATCATCATAAATGTCATAATGCAAATCTAGTGATAAGTGCCAAAAATAAGCTATTTCTATATACTTAGTTATCCTTTTCTTTGGATACATACTATACACTCGACATGTGTCGTTGCAGGTTGGGCACAAGTAGAAGCCACATTTATCCATGTTTTCACTTAAATTATAGCCGCCTTTACAGAAAAATAGTAGAGTACATACTCTACCATTCTTTAAGTATTCTAAGCATCATACAAAACTCTGCTATAAGGCCCCATTAGATTTGCAAAGTGCTCTTCAAAATCATTCATTCCCA
>CADBLN010000066.1 GCA_902795525.1 uncultured Erysipelotrichaceae bacterium
ATCCAGATGAAATATGGTCTTTTATTGAGCAAATCAGGGAAGAGAGGCCAAATTTACCATATGACATTGATGGAATGGTAATCAAAGTTAATGATTTATCGAAACAAGAACAATTAGGTTATACAGCTAAAGCACCTAAATGGATGGTAGCATATAAATTTCCTGCAGAAGAAGCAGTAACAGCCATTCAAGATATTTTCTGTACGGTTGGAAGAACTGGCAAGATTACACCTAATGCTAGGTTTACACCTGTAGAAATAGCACAAACAACAGTTGAGTTTGCAACATTACACAATGAAGATTATATAATCGCAAAAGATATTAGAGTTGGCGATGAAGTCGTGGTTCATAAGGCTGGAGATATTATTCCTGAAGTGGTAAGAGTAATACCGGAAAGAAGAAAAGAAGGAACGATACCATATGTTTTCCCAAGCTTTTGTCCGGTTTGTGGTGAAAAACTGCATCGCTTTGAAGATGAAGCGGACAATTATTGCATTAATAGTGAGTGTCCAGCTAGAATTGTTGAAACAATTACTCATTTTGCCAGTCACGACGCAATGAATATTGAAGGGCTTGGCGCTAAAAGGGTGGAGACTTTTCATGAAGCAGGTTTATTAAATACGATAGAAGATATTTTTAAACTCAAGTATTATCGTGAAGAAATCTTAGAATTAGATAAAATGGGTAATAAATCATTCAATAAATTAGTAGAAGCAATTGAAAACAGCAAAAAAGCAGGGCTAGATAAGGTACTATTTGGTTTGGGAATTAAACACATAGGTTCTAAAGCAGCTTTGGTGATAGCTCAGCATTTTGGAAATATTGATAATTTGATGCACGCTACTAATGAAGAGTTAACTAGGATACCTGATGTTGGTTCTATTATGGCAGATTCACTTATCACATATTTTAGCGATGAACAAAACATTAAATTAATTAATTCGTTGAAAGAAAACAATGTTATAATGGAATACCAAAAACAGAATAGCTATGAATCTTTCTTTACCGGTAAAACGGTAGTGCTGACTGGCAGTTTAGATAGTTTTACAAGAGCAGAAGCCGAACAATTACTCCAACAGCTCCAAGCTAAAGTGACTAGTTCAGTTTCTAAGTCTACAGATATTGTGATTTTTGGGCGCGATGCCGGTAGCAAGTTAACAAAAGCTGAAGAATTGGGAATATCCCTAATGAACGAAGAGAGCTTTATCAGTGAGTTAACGTCTCTTGGCTTGTTTAAAACCGAATAAAAAGTGGAAAAAAGTTTATACATTGTATAAAATATTGAATTGAGGTGTAAAACCATGACAGAAAAAAGAGTAAAGTCTGAAGACTTGTCAAAGACAAAAGAGTTAAAGACTATTAAGAGTACAAGTACAAAAAAGAAGGGTTCTTCTTCAAGTGCTGCAAAAAAGAAGACTGGCAGTACCACAACAGAGAGGACTTCTTCAACTAGTGCTAAGAAAAAAACCAAAACAACTACTACTGATAAGTCAGAAACTTCTACAAAGAACTCACAAATAGAGTCAGCACCTAAGCTAGAGCCACAAGAAGTAAAGCAAGAAGTAATTGCTGAAACAAGCAACAATAATCAAAGTGACTCTGTTGCAACTAATAAAAGTGGCAAGAAAATAAAACAGATAAGAGTTAAGAAAAAACCAGAAAGACTAGGTTTTAACTGGTTCTTCTGGATAAGTTTTATCGTTTTAATGGTACCAGTATCATATTTTGCTTACCTGCTATATCAGGCTTCACTTGAAAGTAATGTACCAATTGTTGGAGAAAGAATTAAAACAGAAATTGAAACAGAAATTACTGAGTCACAACTTTCCAACATTAAAACGCAAGTGTTGGCTTTAAGCGGGATTGAAAAGTGTGAGGTTAATTTGGTGGTTGAGACATTGAGAATAAATGCTGACACTGAAGATACACTTACTGCAGATCAATTGAAAGAGTTAAACAAAAGTATTTATGAAATAGTTAATGCTGAATTACCAATCGATAATTATTTCACATCACACTATGAATGGAAACAATATGATTTGGAAATTAATAGTTTTACAAATTTAAAAGCTGATGATTGCATCATTGCGGTTCTAAATAAGAATTCTCGAATGGAAGAATATAGAAATCAAGTTGTCAGCAATTCTGTTAATGAAACAGAGGCAAAAAGATTGAAAGAGTTGGCGGAGCAGCAAAGAATAGCTGAAGAAGAAGAAAAACAGCGTGCAGAAGAGGATATAAAACGTTCTTTAGAAGACATAAAACAGAGTAATGATGTTGAGTTGGAAAAAGAAGAAAACTAAGTGTTTATGTATGAAGAAAAATGAAATCTTTATAGGGACATGTATTGATTACACTTATAATGGACTAGGTGTCGTTAAAAACGGCACCTTTGCTGTTTTTGTGAAAGACATGATTGTTGGTGAAACGGGCAGGATAGTTGTTACTGCAACACGTAAAGAATATGGATATGGCCGTTTGTTAGAATTAACTGATCCTAGTGATGAAAGAGTTGAGGCGATTTGTCCAATTAGTAAGCAATGCGGTGGTTGTCAACTGCAGCATATGTCATATAAGGCCCAATGTTTATTCAAACAACAGCACGTTCAAAACGCGATTAAGAATATAGGCAAGATTGATGTTGAAGTTAATGAAATAATACCTTCAAGTTTACCATTTGGTTATAGAAACAAAGTAATTCTGCCTGTTGGAGAGAAAGATGGCAGGGTAGTCATGGGGTTTTATCGCTATAATTCACATGACATTATTCCAATGGATACCTGTTACTTACAAACAGATTACTCAAACTATCTGGTAAATAAACTAAAGGTTTTGATAAATAAACACCAACTTGCTAAAAGTATCAGAAATATTATGATAAGGGACTTTAATTCTACCCAACAAGCAATGGTTGTTATAGTGACTAAGGTGGAAACTGTAGAAGGGCTAGAAAAATTTGTGGCTGACTTAATTGAAGGCGAGACAAGGATTAAATCTGTTATTCAGAATATAAATCCCAATGAGACTAATGTTGTGCTGGGAAAAGAAGAGAAACTATTGTTTGGAGATTGGTACATTCAAGATGTTTTAAATAATTTGATTTTTGAAGTTTCATCAAAAAGTTTCTATCAAGTTAATTCAATTCAAACATCTGTTCTTTATTCAAAGGCAATTGAGTTGGCTGAAATTAATGAAAATGATACAGTTATAGATTTGTATTGTGGTGTTGGAACAATTGGACTTATTGCTAGCGGTAAGGCTAAGAAAGTAATTGGTGTGGAGATTGTTGAAAAAGCAATTGAAGATGCCAAAAAGAATGCAAGTATAAATTCCATTGAAAATATAGAGTTTATTTGTGGTGATGCTTCTATTGTAGTTAAAAAGTTCAACGAAGAAAAACAAAGTCCAGATGTCGTATTGTTGGATCCACCACGTAAAGGTTGCAGCAGTGAAGTTTTAGAGAATTTAGTTCAATTATCATCACAAAAAATTGTCTATATTTCCTGCAACCCAGCAACACTGGCAAGGGATTTGCAATACTTAACAGAACAAAACTATAGAGTTGAGATAGTTCAACCTGTTGATATGTTTTCTCAAAGCTACCATGTCGAGACGGTTGTTCTGCTGTCAAGAAAACAAGGTCAAGG
>CADBLN010000067.1 GCA_902795525.1 uncultured Erysipelotrichaceae bacterium
AAAAAAACGACTAATAAGCCGTTAGTTTTGTGAAGGTAATTTGTATATTTCTTCCCCTTCTTTAGTAATGAGGTATTCTCCTCTTGCCCAAGTCTTAACGTAATTGTCATCCATTAGCTGTTCTTTTTGGGTTAAGAGTAATTCCTGTTCCTTCTTCAATTCATCAAGTTCTTTCTTTGCTTCATTTATATCAGCCAGCAAAGTGAAAGTTGTTCCAACTTCCTTAGTGATTTGCCACACAAAATAACCTATGCCACCTAGCATGGCAATGCAAGCTAACACAACTAAAAATCTTTTTCCAAAACTTGTTTTCTTTTTCTTCTTTACCATAATTATTTTTCCTTGCGGTGAATTTAATGATAAACCAATAAATGTGATATTTCAAGCACCCTTTTTACACATTCTCTTCTACAATTCTCTCTTCGACAACTTCATAAAGCACGCTGGCATCATTTTTCTTGACAACATCTTTTATTTCCAAAACTTTTACAACTAAGCATCTAGAACCAAAAGTAACCTCAATGATATCTCCAACATTGACTTCTGTTGAAGGTTTCGCAATCTTCCCATTAACCACAACCCTTTGATTAGCGGCTAATTCTTTTGAGACAGTTCTCCTTTTAAGAATCCGTGCTACTTTCAAGTATTTATCAAGCCTCATATTCCATCCTTTCCGAATTTTCAACTATTGCCATTGCTTCCATCACTAGATTTAACCAATTCTTTCTTTTAATGAAAACTAGTGTAATCCTGTTCTTATTATATTTTAATTTGATATCACTAGATAAATTCATGATGCTTTCAAACAATTTAACTCCATCTACATTTTGAGAATATTTTTCTGATAGAACAAGCCTGCATTCTTTTTCTAGTTCATTGAAGCTTTCATAAACTTCACTGTTCAGCAGAATTTCTACCCTCTTTTTTTCAAACAGCATCTTTACTGCTTGTGGGAGTTTTCCATATCTATCTGTTATCTCTTCTTGAAGCTGGACAAGTTGTGAAATATTTTTAATTTTATCTATTCTTTGATATAGAGTTATCTTTTCATAATCCTGTGGAGCAAACTTTTCTGGGATATAACCATCTACATTATTTAGTCTAATTGTCTCTGTTTCTGGTTCTTTAACAGCACCTTTTTGATTGTGGATTGCTTCTTCCAACATCTCCAAATACATGTCCATTCCAACCGTATTAATGAAGCCCGCCTGCTGTTCACCCAGCAAATCACCAGCTCCTCTAATAGTTAAGTCCCTCATTGCGACCTTGTAGCCAGAACCAAGTTCAGTAAAATCCTTGATTGCTTGAAGTCGTTTAGTTGCCACTTCTGATAGTTGTTTTGTTGGATTATACATCAAATATGCATAGGCAATCCTGTCACTTCTGCCAACTCTGCCTCTTATCTGATATAATTGCGATAAACCAAAAGTATCAGCCCTGTCAATAATGATTGTATTTGCGTTTGATATGTCAATTCCAGTCTCAATAATTGTTGTACATAACAAGATATCATAGTCACCAGAAATGAAGTGATACATTACATCTTCTATTTCTTCTCTATTCATCTTCCCATGAGCCACCGCAATCCTGGCATCCGGTAAATCAATTCCCAATCTCATTGCTACTTCATAAATAGTCGAAACATTGTTATGCAGGTAAAAGACTTGCCCTTGCCTTGCCAGCTCTCTTTGAATTACCTCTTTAACCAGGTTTGGGTTCTTTTCCACCACATAAGTTTGAATAGGCATCCTATTCATTGGAGCAGTATCCAATTGTGATAAAGACATTACTCCAATCAATGACATCTGCAAGGTTCTAGGGATTGGCGTAGCTGACAAAGACAGCACATCTATTGTCCGTTTTAACTCTTTAATTTTCTCTTTAGCCTGAACGCCAAATCTTTGTTCCTCATCTATTATAAGCAAACCCAAATCCGCAAACTCAACATCCCTGCTTAACAACCTATGTGTTCCAATTAAAATGTCAATTTTGCCTTCTTTCAAATCTTTTAGAATCTGTTTTTGTTCACTTTCAAGCACAAATCTATTAATCAAAGCTACCTTGACTGGAAAACCCTTGAATCTTTCCTTAAAGGTATTGTAATGTTGACGAGACAAAATGGTTGTTGGGCACAAATATGCAACTTGTTTTAAATCGTTAATAGCCTTAAAGGCCGCAACCATCGCAACTTCAGTTTTACCAAAGCCAACATCTCCACACAAAAGCCTGTCCATAGGCTTGGTGGATTCCATATCCTTCTTAACTTCATTAATCGCTTTCTTTTGATCCCTAGTAAGATCATATTCAAACTTCTTTTCGAACTCTTTCATCGCTTCACCATCTTTACTAAACGCAAAGCCGATGTTTTGTTCTCTATCTGCATATAATTGAACTAACCTTGCGGCAATGTCATTAACGTCATTTTGAACTTTTTCTTTAGTTTTATTCCAAGTGTTTGAACCAATCTTGTTTAGCTTGATTCCAACACCTTCACTACCCACAAACTTCCTTACCAGTCTGAACTGTTCCAAAGGAACCAACAATTCGTCATCATCCTTATATAATATTCTTAAATAATCTCTGTGGATATTTCTTATCTCTCTTGTCACTATGCCCTGATATTTGCCAATGCCATATTGGTTATGAACCACATAGTCTCCAATGTTAAGGTCTTGGTAATCATCAAGAACAATGGCTTCATTAAACTTCCTGCTATATCTGCCTTTCTTAATAATTGAACCAAACAATTCTTTTGCTGTTAAAACAACCACTCCTTCATAGCTAAATCCTTCTTCAAAGATTTCTTCCATGAAAGAGATAGTTTCTTCAACATTAATTCCCTTTTGTTCCATTACCTCTACAATCAATTTTCTATTTGCTTCAGGAATTGCCAGAACAATCTCTTTGTTTCTAGCCATCTTAACAATTTCATCAACCATTTTATCAATTGGCAAATTCGCAAAATATACCGGTTGAATTTTAGTGGCAATAGGGTGCTTGTAGTCCGCAAACAGTCCTATATCATAAGTATTATATTTAATGATATGTTGGTGATAATCCGCAAAGACACTGAAATAACACAAAGAATTACCACTATTAAACATTTCTCTAATAAATTCAGTGGTTTCTGTTATTAGCTGTTCTAAGTTATTTGTGATTTCTTCCCCTGTAGATAAAACTACCTCGGGTTCTTTTACATAGTCCAAAAACAAATCGTTTTCTTCAAAAAAACAACGATATCTATATAGGTAGTGTTCGAAGTAATTTTTTCTTAAATACTCAATATCTCTTGAAACATTATTGCTTAAGTCATCTGGAAAATCACAACGATGTATA
>CADBLN010000068.1 GCA_902795525.1 uncultured Erysipelotrichaceae bacterium
AATCAAATTGCAGCTTGGTTCTGTCAAACTCTTTAGGCATTTGAATGGTGAATTCTACAGAATGAGTGTCAGCTTCCCAATTACCAGAGACAATATTCATAAAAAGCATTTGAATGCCATCTAGGTCTAAATCTCTAGTAACTATCTCGTATTGAAACTTGTAAGTCTCATACTCGTTAGCATACTTATTCGCATCACCAATCTTTATTTGAATTCCTGCATCAAAATTTGTCTTTTCATATTTATGATTAGACAATACTTTGACTTTTCGAATTGGGAATTTATAACTTTTGTATTGTTCTATGCCATTAATGTCCCAATGCATGTTATAGCGTTTTGGAACATTAATATAGATGCCATGAAGACTAGTCAAAAAATGAACGTCCATTGTTTCGGTAACTAAAATACTACCATCTTCATGGACCTCCATTTCAACTACATGTTTATCAATGTCGAAGCCAGCTTTGGCCTCAACTTTTTTTGGAGTACCAACAAAAACACCCAAAACAATTGTTAATGTTAATAGTATTCTTATTAGTTTTCTCATGGTTTAAAACTCAACTTTCACATTTTCGCGTTGAGCTTCATTAGCTGCTTCAAACATAGTGTATTTTTGTAAACCATTGAAAGTTGCAACTAAACTACTTGGGAAGGTTTGCAACATGGTATTAAATTGTCTAACAATCCCATTGTAGTAACGGCGAGACGCAGCAACATCATCTTCAATCGTTTCTAACTGATATTGCAAACTCAAGAAATTCTCATTCGCTTTTAAGTCTGGATATGACTCTGCTAAAGCAAAAATCCCCTTAACAGCTTCTGTTAATTGGTTTTCAGCTTTAACTTTCTCACTTTGGTTATTTGACTTAAGTGCACTCTGTCTTGCGTTGACTACACTTTCCAAAGTTTCCGCTTCATGTTTTGCATATCCTTTAACAGTAGATACCAAATTTGGAATCAATTCTGCACGTTTTACTAAGAAAACATCCATAGTTGAATATGCCTCTTCTATCTTGTTTTCCAATGCCACAAATTTATTATATGTTGAGACAATATAAACAACAACGATTACCGCCAAAATAATAATTCCAACAAAAAAGTATTCCATTTCACCATACCTCCCGATTTACTAAAATTATATCAATTTTATATTTTCATAGCAATAAAACTCCATTAGCCCTTGTTTAGCTTTCACAAATTGGTGCTATAATGATTCTAGAGGTTCATATGTCAATAACTTATTTAGTCACTGGAGCAACAGGTCATTTAGGAAATAATGTGATTTCGATTCTGCATAACCAACAAGAAAAGGTTAGAGCTTTAGTGTTGCCAAATGATCCATTTGTTAAGCATATCGAAGGTAAATGTCAGATTTTTTATGGTGATGTCACAGATAAAACATCAATGGAAGAGTTCTTTGATTGTTCTAGTAAAGATGACATTTATGTCATTCATTGTGCTGGTATTGTAAGTTTGCATAATAAATTCAATCAAAAAGTTTGGGATGTTAATGTAGTGGGAACCAAGAACATTTTAGATATGTGTAAGTTATACCACGTAAAGAAGATGGTTTATGTTTCCAGTGTTCATGCCATTCCAGAATTGCCTAACAATGAAACAATAACTGAGGTTAATAGTTTCGACACCGAGAAAGTAGTTGGTTTATATGCGAAAACAAAAGCTGCCGCAACCCAACTGGTGCTTCAAGAAGCTGCTGCTGGTTTAGATGTTTCCATTGTCCATCCTTCTGGGATAATTGGTCCCAACGATTATCAACAAGGACACCTAACTGCTTTAATTGAAGAATACATAAATGGGCGTTTACCCGCTGGTACAGATGGAGGTTATGATTTTGTTGATGCTCGAGATGTTGCCCAAGCAACCATCAACTGCTCGAAAATGGGAAAACCTGGTGAATGTTACATTCTTTCAAACCATTATTGTACAATCAAAGAATTATTGGATATGGCACATGAAGCTGCGGGAGTAAAACCAATTAAGCTAATGATGCCAAATTGGATTGTAAAAATGTCTTCTCCAATAATGGGGGTTTATTACAGAGCAACCAAGAAAAAACCATTATTCACAAGTTATTCCATATACACATTACAAAGCAATTCTCATTTCTCGCATGAAAAAGCTACCAGAGAATTAGATTATCATCCTAGAAGCTTACAAGAAACAATTAATGATACTGTTACATTTTTAAAAAATGAACAAAGAGCATAAGAACCACTAATCAGTGGCTCTTTTATTATCCAGAATTCTTTTAATAATTTTTTCTGCACTCATTCCTAACTTATTTCGCAATTCTTGGATTGATCCATGAGGAATGAATTCATTTGGTAAAGCTATAGGTAAAACTTCTTTGCTGATTCCATTTGTATTAAAGAATGCTGCCAAGCGCTGTCCATAACTACCTGTATAAACAGATTCTTCAACTGTCACAAACAAATCGTGGTCTATAGCTAATTCCTTAATTAGTGATTCATCAATGTTATTTAAGAATCTAACATTCACAAAGGTAGGATTATAACCTTGCTCTTTCAAGTCTTTCACAACAGTTTCAACTACTTCCACCATTGTTCCTGTTGCTAAAATCGCTATATCTTTACCTTTCTCTATAATCTCATCTGTGTTTAGCTTAATTGGCTGACGGTAATTGCTTAAACCGGTATAACAAGTTCCACGTGGATATCTAATTGCTACAGGTCCATCCATCTCATTAACCGCAAACTCAAGCATGTCTTCCATTTCTTGGGCGTTCTTTGGATTCATAATTGTCATATTTGGAATAAGCGACAAGAATGATTCATCAAATATTCCTTGATGGGTCTTGCCATCATTTCCCACAATGCCTGCCCTGTCAATTGCAAACACTACATGTAAGTTTGGCAAACATACATCATTTATTATTTGGTCAAATGCCCTTTGTAAGAAGGTTGAGTAGATTGCTACTACTGGAACTTTTCCATTTGCTGCTAAACCAGCCGCAAAGGTAACCGCATGGGCTTCTGCAATCCCAACATCAAAGAAACGATCAGGATAACTCTTACTGAAATTATACAAACCTGTTCCAAAAGGCATTGCAGCAGTCACTGCAACAACATCTTGATTTTCACTAGCAATCTCTAACAGTTTTTTGGAGAAAAGACTTGTATAACTTACCGATTTATTCTTATCTAATAATTCACCTGTCTCAATATCAAATGGTTCCACACCATGAAACTGTGCTGGATGAGCAACCGCCGGTTTATAACCATGCCCTTTTTCAGTTAGAGCATGAATTATAACAGGACCATCAAATCGTTCAGCACTTTCTAAGGCCTGTTTCATTTGTTCTAAATTATGCCCATCAATTGGGCCAATATAAGTTAAACCCAACTCCTCAAACAATACTCCAGGAACCAAGAAACGTTTTATAGATTCTTTAGTGGTATGAATTCCCGAAATCAAGTATTCTCCAAGCATTGGAATCTTGCTTAAGGCAGAGGTAATTGTGGTTTTGATGTTTCGATACTTTTGGCTTGTTCTAATGCTTCCTAGATAATTAGCCAATCCACCAACATTGGCACTGATGCTGCGCTCGTTATCGTTAAGAATAATTGTTACATTACTATTAAGATTAGCACAGTTATTCAAGGCCTCTGTTGTCATTCCACCAGTCAAGGAACCATCGCCTAAAACAACAACTATCTTTTCATCTGTTCCATTAAGTTCTCTCGCCTTTGCCAATCCAAGGGCTGCTGACAAGGCGTTAGAAGCATGCCCTGCCACAAAACTATCGCAATCGCTCTCCGCAATATCAGGAAAACCGCTGATGCCCTCAAATTGTCTTAGCGTTTTCATGGCATTTTTTCTACCAGTTAATATCTTATGAACATAAGATTGATGCCCAACATCAAATATTAGCTTATCTTTAGGAAAATCTAATTGTCTATGAATGGCTAAGGTTATCTCTACTATCCCTAAATTACTTGCTAAATGACCTCCGTTTTTGCTTGTTATCTCCAACAAATAACTTCTGATCTCGCTTGCAAGTTCTTTTAGTTGTCCTTCAGGTATTTTCTTGACATCATTCGGGTTATCAATTTGATCAAGTAATCCCATATGTATTTCACCTTTAGTTTAAATGACTAATTATTTCAGCGATTAATTCCTCGGTATTTCTCCCCATCAAGAAATTAGTCGCCACAACTACTGGACAATGACATTCATTTCCTAACAATGTTGTAGTTACACACAAATCATAATCTTTGGATATTTCTGTCACTTCCTCTACTCTTGCCTGAATAATAGAATATGAATCCTTGTAGCCCTTTGCATCTAACTCTTCAATGAGTTTTTTCTTCACAATTGTACTGGTTATAATCCCAGAACCACATACTAATAAGATTTTCTTCATTTGTTGCCCTCCTAGAGTAATTCAACACTTTCTAGCCATACTTGATAATCCAACATATTGCGAACATCAAGCAATTCTTCAAAACATTCATCCCTACTTAACGAAGTCATTAATTTTTCTAAAACTTCCATATGAGTTTCCCCATCTTTTAAAGCTAGAACAAAGACTAAACCAACCTCAATTGCTTCCCCATTATCCATTCTTCGAAATTCTACTGGCTTAGCAAGAGAGATAAAACCGATTTGATTTTCAACTACATATTCTCCATCTGCATGTGCTAAGGCGAATCCCATATTAATTGATGGTTGCATCAATCCTGTAGGATACCGCTCTTCCCTTTCCAAAAGTTTTTCCAAAAACTCTGGCTTAACAATGTTTTTTTCAACAAGAGCATCAGCAACAATCTTTAATGCCTCTTCTCTATTCTTGCATTGCTGGTGGAAGAAGGAGATGTGTCTTTCAAATAGCTTACTCTTATTACCCATATGCACCATAATTTTAGCATATTCAAACACATTAATAAAAGTGAATAACCTATCGTTGTTCTAACTTTTGGAATTCAATTGCTTGGTTTTCTTAAAATCAATTTACATGCCACAGATTCAACAAATTCATCATTTAAAAAACACAACCGACAAATCAAAGCCGGTTGTGTTGTTTAGTAATCCGAAACAATATTATCTCTAGAATTCTTCTTTCTTTTTAAAGTTTCTAATGCCAATGTACATAGCTGCTAGAGAAGAAGTTACAAGAGTCATAATCCATAGTGGCAGATTATTTTCATCTCCAGTCTTAGGAATATCATTTCTTTGCCATTGAGCAACAAATGTGTGTTCACCAGTTACCTTGTAATTATCATTTGGATAATATTGTGAA
>CADBLN010000069.1 GCA_902795525.1 uncultured Erysipelotrichaceae bacterium
AATACAGATCAAATCTGCAAAACAGATGATTATTCTATACACTGAGATTTAATTATTTCCTCTGTCTACTTGACAGGGAAGGTATCACATTGAACCGAGTTCTTTTTTTGTTCTTTTTGCTAAGATTTATTCTTTTGATTTAATTGCTTTTTTTATGGCCGCAAAAGAAGTGTCTGAAATTACATGTTCCATTCGACATGCATCTTCTTCTGCGATGTCTGCATCAACACCATAGCTTTTTAATAGTTCAGTTAAAACTTGGTGTCTTTCGTAAATCTTTTCAGCAACCTCTTGCCCTGATTTAGTTAAAGTTATATAACCGTCTTTATCGATGTTAATGAACTTATTTTCTCTTAATATTTTCATTCCTCTGCTGACAGATGGTTTTGAAAAATTCATATGTTCACTGATGTCGATTGAACGAACTACTTTTTTTTGTTTTGAAAGCAATAAAATTGTTTCTAAATACATTTCTCCAGATTCATGTAAATGCATAACTCTTCATCTCCTAAAATTAAGTTATCATATTCAAACCAGAAAAACAACGTAAAAGCCCCCTTTCAATTGACTTATTTTAAAATAAGTGTAATATATTATTAGCATAGGCTAACCTAAGTTATCTTTTGGCAACTTAGATGTGAAAGAAGTGATATTATGATGCCATTAACTTTTGCTGAAATAGGCGAAGAAAACGTAGTATTGAAAGTCGGGGGGAACGATGAAATAAGAGCGCATTTAGCAGCGCTTGGTTTTGTTGTTGGGGCGAGAGTTACTGTAGTTAATTCGATTGATGGAAATATTATTGTTAATGTTAAAGAATCACGTTTAGCTTTGAATAAAGACATGGCAAAAAGAGTCATGGTCTAATACAAGGAGGGTAGTAGATGAGAACACTAAGAGATGTCGCAATCGGTGATACTGCTAAGGTTAAAAAGCTCCATGGAGAAGGAGCTGTTAAACGCAGAATCATGGATATGGGTGTTACTAAAGGAGTAGAAATTTATGTTCGTAAAGTTGCTCCTCTTGGGGATCCACTTGAAGTAACAGTTCGAAATTATGAATTATCAATTCGTAAAGATGACGCTGCAATGATTGAAGTAGAAGATTAGAAAGGGAACTTATTATGAGTATAAGAATTGCTTTGGCTGGTAACCCTAACAGTGGTAAAACCACATTGTTTAATGCTTTAACTGGTTCTAACCAGTATGTTGGGAACTGGCCTGGTGTTACTGTTGAGAAAAAAGAAGGTAAGTTAAGAGGTCATGATGATGTAATAATAACTGACTTACCTGGTATCTATTCATTGTCACCATATACTTTGGAAGAAGTGGTGGCAAGAAACTATTTAATACAAGAAAAACCAGATGTTATTTTAAACATTGTTGATGGGACTAATTTAGAAAGAAACCTTTATCTAACAACTCAATTGACTGAGTTAGGTATTCCAGTAGTCATTGCCATCAATATGTTAGATTTAACTGAAAAAGCAGGCGATATTATTAATATCGATGAGCTATCAAGAGAATTAGGATGCAAGATTGTTAATATTTCAGCTCTTAAGGGAACAAATATTGATAAATTGGCTGATGAAGCTGTTGCGGCAGCAGGCCAAAGAACCATTCCTCAACATAGTTTTTCTGGACCAGTTGAACATGCTTTGGCCCATATTGAAGAGGCTGCTGTTCATGGTTTACCTGAAGAACAACAAAGATGGTATGCAGTTAAGATATTTGAACAAGATGAAAAAGTTCTTGAAGGATTAAAATTAAGCAAAGAAACTTTAAGCCATATTCAAGAAGATATTGCTGCTGTTGAAAAGGAAATGGATGATGATGCCGAAAGTATCATAACTAACGAAAGATATGTTTATATCGGTAATATTTTAAAGGGCATTTATAAAAAGGCAAAAGTTGGTGAATTAACTACCTCAGATAAGATTGACAAAATTGTTACAAGCAGAATTTTGGGCTTACCAATTTTTGGATTAGTAATGTTTGGCGTTTATTGGTTAGCCATGGGTCCACTTGGAACATTTTTAACAGACTGGGCAAATGACGACTTTGGTGGCTGGCTTGGCGATTTAGCTGCAGGTTTGATGGAAAACGTTGGTGCTTCTGAATGGCTTGTTAGTTTAGTATC
>CADBLN010000070.1 GCA_902795525.1 uncultured Erysipelotrichaceae bacterium
ATTTTCGAAAGAAAAACTGTTCCAATAGCTGTAGTTAGAGCGGAAATAGTATTATACAAAGATACTGCTCCTCTTCCAACATTTAAGCTTTCAGCAACCGGGCTAAAAAACACACCTTGAGAATTCAAGCCTATTCCTAAAGAACAAGCAGACATCCCACATAGAGCTAATATGACTAAAAGCTTATCTTTTTTCATGGCACACCTCAAAATAAAAACACTATCATACTTTATCATGACAGTGTTCTTAATTCAAACAATTACGCTTTCACAAACTGCTCGACATCAACCACAAAGATTGTTGCTCCACCAACTTGTACTTCTACTGGATAAGCTGAATAATGGTTAATATCAAAAGTAGCAGTTGCAGGAACTATTTCAGTTCTCCTTGAACTTTCACTCTTTATTAATTCAATAACTTCTGGGACTTTTTCCTCATCAGTACCAATTAATAAGGTTGTGTTTCCAGCTCTTAGAAATCCACCTGTTGTGGACAAGCGGGTAATAAAATAACCGTGTTCAGTTAATGTAGAAGTAACTGCTGAAGTATCATCATTTGAAACAATTGCGATAACTAATTTCATAAATTTAATCCTCCTCTAAACATTAAATCTAATGTGCATTATGTCTCCATCTTGGACAACGTAATCTTTTCCTTCTATTCTTAGTTTTCCTGCTTCCTTTAAAGCAACCTCACTACCATATTTAATTATATCATCATAACTATAAACTTCGGCCCTAATAAAACCTTTTTTAAAATCGCTATGAATAACACCTGCACAATCTGGGGCTTTCATCCCCTTTGTGAAAGTCCAAGCTCTAACTTCATCTGTTCCAACAGTCAAGAAAGTACTCAGGTTTAAAATGTTATAAGCACTAACAATGATTTCATCCAAACCACTTCTTTTAATCCCCAAATCTTCCAAAAACATTTGTTTTTCATCTTCAGACATGTCAATTAGTTCTTCTTCAGTTCTTGCGGTAATGGCGATAACCTGATTGTTTTCACTGCTAGCCAATTCTTTCACGGCTTGGAAATGCTTATCAATCGCAGGATTTTGAATGCTGTCTTCAGACATATTCGCAATGTAAATAACAGGCTTTGAAGTTAATAATGAATACGATTTACATAAGTTTCTTTCTTCATCATTTAAGCTAACGCTTCTAACTGACTTTCCCTGCTCCAAAGCTTCTTTAAGTTTTTTCAATAACTCATATTCCTTAACAGCTTCTTTTTCTTTTGTTAAGGCTTTTCTCTCTACTTTACTGATCCTGTTTTGAATCGTTTCTAAATCAGCCAAAGATAATTCAAGATTAACAATCTCAATGTCTCTTTTAGGATCGACACTATTTTCAACATGAGTGATGTTAGGGTCTTCAAAACACCTTACCACATGACAAATTGCATCCACTTCTCTAATGTGTCCTAGAAACTTGTTTCCTAATCCTTCTCCTTTGGAAGCTCCTTTAACTAGACCTGCAATGTCGGTAAACTCAAATGTTGTTCTTATTGTCTTTTTAGGGTTAAACATTGCACTTAACTTATCAACCCTTTCATCTGGTACTTCAACTGTCTTGACATTAGGATTAATAGTTGCGAATGGATAATTTGCAGCTTCAACTTGAGATTTAGTAATCGCATTGAACAATGTAGATTTACCAACATTTGGCAAACCAATTATACCTGCAGTTAGTGGCATATTAACTTTCCTCGCTTTCTGAAACAGGAATTATTTTCTTCACTTTCTTTTCGAACTCTCTTCGTGGCATTAAGACACTGCTGTCACAACCAAGACACTTTATCCTTATATCAGCACCCATTCTAATGATGCGCCACTGTTTGGATAAATGGCATGGATGTTCTTTTTTCATTTCTACTATATCATTTAACTTATATTCCATATTTAAACATTTCTCTCATATGCTCTAATAACATTATACATCAACATTGCCACTGTCATTGGCCCAACTCCCTTTGGTACAGGGGTCATATAAGATGCTTTATCTATCATATCATCATAATTGCAATCACCAACAAGCTTAGCGTCTTCATCAACATTAATGCCTGCATCAATCACAACAGCCCCTTCTTTAATGTGACTGCTATTTATAAACTTAGCTTTCCCAATTCCAACAATTAAGATGTCTGCTGTTTTTGTGACTTCGGCTAAATCCTTTGTGTGAGAATGGCAAACTGTAACCGTTGCATTGTGATTCAGCATCAACAAGCTTAATGGATGACCAACAAGCTTTCCTCTGCCAACAATAACCACGTTTTTACCATCTACGTTAATGCCTAAATATTCTAATATCTTTAGTATTCCTAGCGGTGTTGCGGAAACAAGACATGTTGGATCATTATTGTAAAGCTTTAAAATGTTATCACTATGTAAGCCATCAACATCCTTGGCGCCATCAACAGATTCTGTAATAATTGCCTCATTCAAATGTGTTGGTAATGGCAATTGAACAATCATTCCATCTACTGTTGCATCTTTATTATATTCCTTAATCTTTGAGATTAGTGTTTCTTGAGTAACCTCAGCAGGATAATGTTCTAAAACACATTCAATTCCAACATATTCACAGGATTTTTGTTTGTTGCGAACATATGCCGCACTTCTTGGATCATCACCAACTAAAAACACAACCAATTTAGGCTTTCTATGCCCTTTAGAAATCATGTCATCTACTTGTTTCTTTAATTCATCTTTAGTTTTTTGAGCAATTAGATTGCCATCAATTCGTTCACCCATGTTTACACACATCCTCACTATCTAGTAACACAGTTACTGGGCCATCATTAATCAAGCTAACTTTCATGTCAGCTTGGAATACTCCAGTTTCTACTTTTAGACCTGAACTTTTTAAAATCTCATTAAACTTGTCATATAGTTTAGTAGCTGTTTCAGCCTTTGCGGCCTTTACAAAACTAGGTCTTCTTCCTTTAGTTACATCCGCATACAATGTAAATTGGGAGACTGACAACAGCTCCCCTCCAATGTCTTGGATGCTGAGATTCATCTTATGGTTTTCATCTTCACAAATTCTAAGTTCAATGGTTTTCTTGGCCATCTCGTATAAAACACTATCGTTATCGTTTTCCTCAAAACCAACCAACAGAAGATATCCATAGCCTATTTGGCTATGTATGCTTTCATCAATTGTTATACTAGCCTGTTTCACTCGCTGAATTAAGATTCTCATTTTGTTGCCCTCAACATTATTTTATATTAAATCATGATAATGATAAAATATTTATGAGGTGAATACATATGCAAGAACCTTTGGCGTTTCGCTTAAGACCATCTAATTTGGATGACGTTTTAGGGCAACAACATTTAACTGGAGAAGGTATGTTATTGCGCAAGTGTGTGGAACAACAACGTTTGTTCTCAATGATTTTCTATGGCCCTCCCGGAAGTGGAAAAACTACATTAGCCATAGCCCTTGCCAGCGAACTAAATCTACCTTATCGCTTGTATAATGCGGTAACCTCTAACAAAAAAGACCTAACGGTTTTATTCGAAGAAGCGAAATTTTATCCTGGGTTAATAATTATTATTGATGAAATACATCGCTTAAACAAAGACAAACAAGATTTATTATTACCACATATCGAATCAGGAAATATAACAGTGATTGGCTGTACAACCTCCAACCCTTACTTTGCGATTAACCCAGCCATCAGATCACGATGCCATCTTTTAGAGGTTAAAGCCTTAAACAAAGAAGATGTCGCACTAGCAATCAAGAAGGCCATGACATCACCTCAAGGATATGATGGCCAAATCAGCATTACTGACGAGGCCTTGAATGTGATTGCTTCTCACAGTAATGGAGATTTGAGATATGCTTATAATATCTTAGAAATATGTGCCGTAGGCTGTAGCAACAACATTATTGATAAGGACTTAGTGTTAAAATACTCTCCTTTGGTTAATATGAATATGGACCATGACGATGATGGACATTATGACGCTGTCAGTGCTTTTCAGAAGTCCATTAGAGGAAGCGATGTCAACGCCGCCCTTTACTACTTAGCTAGATTAATAATGGCTAATGATATGGATTCCATTGAAAGAAGACTGCTAGTATTAGCATATGAAGACATTGGATTAGCAAATCCTGCTGCTTGTGCAAGAACCATCAATGCCATTGATGCGGCAAAACGGGTTGGCTTTCCAGAAGCAATGATTCCTCTTGGTGTTGCTGTTATTGATTTGGCTCTATCCCCAAAATCAAAATCTGCTAATAACGCAATTCATGCAGCATATGACGAGGTAACTTCAAGAGCCCTAGAAGTCCCTAATTATTTAAGGTTAACACCTGTCGGCTTAGCTGAAGAAGATCAATATGACTACAGTAATCCTAACAAATGGCATAGAATACAATATTTGCCAGATGAGATAAAAGATATGGAATTCTATGTTCCAAATACAAACAGTTCCTATGAAAAGGCACTTGCTGATAACTATTTAGAACTAAAGAAATATTATCGCACCAACAAACTAAGAGAATTAAAGTAGGTCTTCAATTTGAATTGAAGACCTTTTATCTTAAAATCCTTTTCTTGTAATAAGGTAAGTAGTTTTTAATAACTAATAATAAAACTACAATCGCAATCAAAGATGCAATTAACCCTTCAATGACTCCAGCATCTGTTAAGCATAGTCGACAAGGCATAAACAGAATTGAGCTAATAGGCAGAAAAGACAGGATTTTTGCTACATCTGTTAACAAGAAATCATTATTACCATTAACTAGAAAGTAATAATAAATGAACATCATGGCTAAATAAAAAGGACTTTGAAAGTTATTATAATCATCGCTATTTTTAAAACTATTCGCAATTATTAAAAGAATGACTTGTATCGTAACAATTCCAATCATGATAATTAGAATGCACAATACTATGTTAATTAATGGAATTGAACTTAGTTCCATCACATGGTCAGCTGAATAATCCAGCAACCAGGTCTTTAAACCGGCAAATCCAAGCAGCACGCTTCTAACAACTAACCACACCAACACATAACAACACATTAATAAAAACTGGATTAACAAAGAGGAATAACCAATTATCAGTTTTGCCCAAAAGTGTTCAGAAGCGTCTATGGATGATATCATTAAACTCAAACTATTTGTTGCTTTCTCATATATCACCTCATTGGA
>CADBLN010000071.1 GCA_902795525.1 uncultured Erysipelotrichaceae bacterium
TGTCTGGAGAGTTTCTGATGGATATTATTTCTTAAATTTTAAAGATGTAAAAGATGAGAACAGTGATGTATATACATTATTGAATTCACATATTAATGTTGGTTCGTTCGCACCAAGTGGTTATAGCTCTTTTTATAAATTCTATTTCTTTGTAAGACCATCCTTAACTAGAGAATCAATTGTTCTATCAAACGCATATGATGCGATGATATTCTTTGATCAAATAAATCCTCTAGATTTACTTGATTAGTGACAATACAGAAAGGTATTTAAGAACGATGATAAAAATTTTATTCGTCTGCTACGGCAATATTTGTCGCTCACAAATGGGTGAAGCGATGATGAAATACATAGTCAAGCAGCAAGGACTGGCAGATAAGTTTTTCATTGATTCTGCTGGAACTTCGAGTGAGGAGCTAGGAAATCCAATGTACCATATGGCAGTAATGAAACTAAATGAGTATCATATTCCCATTGGAAATCACCGAGCTCGAAAAATGACTTATCATGATTATCAAGATTTTGATTTTATCTTGTGTATGGATGAAAACAATTATAGAAGCATTATGAGACTTAGTGATAATGATCCACAAAACAAAGTCCATAAGATATTAACGTTTACAGGAAGTAATGATGATGTGGCTGACCCGTGGTATACAAGAAATTTTGAAATAACTTACCAACAGCTAGATAAATCAATCAGAGAGTTCATAGGTTATTTAGGATTTTAAAAGAGAGATTTTAATCTCTCTTTACTTTATTATCGTTTAACTCAATTACTAAATCAGCAGGTAAACTGTTATTTAAAACTGTTAGAACATTTTTACTATCAGAAACTTGGTAATGTTCTGTAGCCTCTTTTAGACTGGAGCCACCCATTACTTTTCTTTCTATTAAACGTTTTTCTAATACATCATAGTCATTCTTTAGAAAAATAGAATAGTCACAGTAACTTTTTAATTCAGCCCATTTACCTTGATTTAGTAATAGATAATTTCCTTCAATTAGAATAATATCCTTTTCAACTTTTATTGCGTCGTAAATGGGATCGTGAAGTTTCCTGCTGTATAGAGGCCAACTGATATTTTCGTTTAAAAGTTTTTGAATCTTTTCGATTAAAGAATCGACGTCAAAGGTTTCTGGGCTACCTTTATACTTAGCGAGATATTTACCATTAATCATGGTGTTATTTAAATAATTCTGAGTATATTGGAAACCATCAATACCAAGAGCTTGGATTGGGGTGATTTCTTTCCTTTCGTTTGAAAGATATTGTAAAAAATAGGAAAGGGTTGTTTTGCCACATCCTGGAGGAGCCGCAAGAAAAACAATAAGACGTCTATTCTTTGCTTTCTGGAGATTGGTTAGCTTCTCCAGTAAAGGCAAATATACTTCTTCAATATCCTCTTGTGGATAATCAACTTCAATTTCTAAGTCATTTACTTTAAATTGATAAATCATACCTATTCATCATCATCTGATACATCAGATGTCAAACTGTTTACATAGACAACGCTTCTAGAGCATTCTTCAATACACCTTTCAATTGTCTCGACGGTCAAGTATTCATCTTGTGGCTTTAACAAAATACTCATTATTAATGGTAAGTTAGTGCCCGAAAACAAATGATAGTGAGGGCGCTCCTTGTATATGCCTAACCATTGATTGACGCTGCCAAAAGTAATATCTGAGAAAGCTATGATCTCAGTTTCACTACTTTGACTATTAATAAATTCCGCAATTTCCTCTTCAACGTTATTGCATTTAGTAAAAGCGCATATTGCTTTCACTTCATACATGCCGGGCATAAAGAAATCTATGGAAGCTTTAAATCCATCTGCTAGATCACTGTGTGTAACGATTAATACTTTTTTTTCCATAAGTACACTCCTATTTATACTTTTAAATTACATACAAAATATAAAATATTCAATTTATTATCCCAATTTAAGTTAAAAAAGAGATAAAAATGATTAAAACACGCATAAATAATGATTATAAATTCAAATTACATGAATTTGAAGGCCTGATTTATTTGAAAATAGGCAGAAATGATTGTTTAAATGTTTGAATAAATCAAAAAATGAGATAAATTAGTTAAAAAACAGCTATAATTATGTGAAATTGTCAAATGAAACACATAATTGAATGATATATTTGAATAAAATGCTTAAACGCGCAAAAAATGCGCCTTTTTTATTTTGATTCAGCTTTTATATTGAAAGGGGGTCTACAAAAATATATATTTTAGGTGCAAGAGGTATTCGAAATGATTTACACAATAACATTAAATCCATCTATAGACTATTACATTATGGCTAATGATATTGTTGTGGGTGACATAAACCGTTTCGATAATTATAAATATCTTGCAGCTGGCAAGGGAATAAACTGTTCTAAGATTTTAAATCAATTTGGTATTGATTCAAGGGCAATTTATTTCAGTGGTAACTCCACTGGCGAATACATAGACAGACATCTAAAAAAATATAAATGTATATCAACTTGTCCTGTTGTCAATGATGAACCAACTAGAATTAACGTCAAGATATTGGGAAAACAAGAAACTGCATTCAATGCGGCTGGCCCAAATATTTCGGACAAAGCCAAACAAGAATTATTAAAAGTTGTCGATCAATTTGAAGAAAATGACTTTGTGATTATTTCAGGAAGCTTACCAAAAAATGTTGATAAAAGCTATGTAAAGGAAATATGTCATAGAGCTCAAAAAAGAAATGTAAAAATAGTTGTTGATGTTCCAGACTTTAAAATAGAGGACTTTGATGGATTAGATATTTACCTAATAAAACCTAACATTGATGAATTTAAATATCTCCTTAGTAATCCACAAATAAATGAAGACAATTATAAGGATTACATAAATCAACCTCATTTAAAAGGAGTTAAGAACATCCTGCTATCGCTTGGAAAACGAGGGTCTTACTACAGTGGGGAGTTTGGACAATACCAAATAACCGTCCCACAGGTCAAAGCATTCAGTACTGTTGGCGCTGGTGACTCAATGCTGGCATCATTCATTGGAGCTATAGCCCAAGGAAAAGATATCAAAGAAGCATTGGTCCTAGCGAATGCAACAGCTGCTGCGATGGTAATGAGTGAAGACTTGCCATCACTAGAATTAATTAGAGAGGTAATAAGCTGCATAAAGCTTATCTAAACATTTAAGGAAGGAGAATTATTATGGCATCATTAAATGTTGTATTTGCAAGAGTAGATAATAGATTAATGCATGGCATTGTTATGACACAATACTATCCAGCTACTGGCGCAAAGAGAATTATGGTAATCGATGATGATACCGCAAACAATCCTACAAGAAAGGATATGATGAATCTTGCTAAACCTGCTGGTACAGCATCTTCAATTATCACTTTCGAAAAAGCGAAAGAAAACATTTTAGCAGACAAGTATGGAGATCAAACAATCTTCTTGCTAGCAAAAAGCCCTAAAGTATTTAGAGATGTTGCTAAGCTAGGTGTTAAAATCAATCGTTTAATTATTGGTTGTACTGATTTGCTTAACGAAGGACATAAGTTATCAGACCGTGCTTTCGTTACAGATGAAGAAGTTGAAGCCATGAAAGAGCTACGTGACATGGGATGTGAAATAGTTGTTCAGCATAATCCTCAAGTACGTGCTGTTGACGCTTGGAGCGTTCTTAAATAAGGTATCTATTAAAATTTAGATATATAGAAAACTAAGGAAGGAAAGGAGATTTTCTATTATGTTTGGAATGAATATTTTGCAAGCTTTGCTAATTATTCTATTCGCAGGTATAATGGGCGCTGACGTAATGGGTCCACAGCACTTCTTATTTTGGAGAAGCCCAGTTGGTCAATGTCTAATTACAGCCGCAATCTTAGGTAATCCTATGGCTGGGTTACCAGTTGGTGCTAGTTTGGCACTAATGTCACTAGGAGTTGTAGGTTTAGGTGGTGCTTCAGTACCTAACTACAGAATTACTTCTATCGTTACTACAATTGTAGTATTACAGACAGGTCAACCATTTGAAGTTGGTCTAGCTATTGGCTTACCAGTAGGTATGATGAACGTTTATCTAGACGTTATGATTAAGACTATTGGTGCTACATTAGCAACAAATGCTCAAAAGCAGATTGAGAATCATGAATTTGAAAAAGGCACAAATACTGCTTTAATTATCTTGGCAATGAATATTTGTCAATATGTATTACCAGTAGCATTAGTTATCTTTGCTGGCCAACCTGTAGTTGAAGCATTAGTTAACATTATTCCTAATTGGCTATACAAAGGCTTACAAGTTGCAGGTAAGATGTTACCAGTAACTGGTATGGCAATGTTATTGAACTATATGCCAGTTAACAAACATTGGCAATTCCTATGCTTAGGTTTTGTTCTATATTCATATTTGAATTTGAAGATCCTACCAATCGGTATTATCGGTTTAATTATTGCAGTTACTCATTATAAACGTGAATTAGGTTTATCAAGAATGACTGTAAATGCTGTTGCAGGAGGTGACATGGAAGATGAGTAGACCAGAATACACATTAACAGAAGCTGATGTAAAAGAGGCTAATAGAAGGTATTTAAGAGTATCTATCGGTGGCTTTAACTATGCAACACAAAACGGAACTGGTGTAGTTTACGGTTTAGCAAAAGCTTTAAGAAAACTATATCCAAATGATGATGATTATGCAGAAGCATTATTAAATGAATCAAAATACTTTAACTCACAACCATACTTTGCAAGTGCTATAATTGGTGCAGCATTGGCAATGGAACAAGAATTAGGTATTGAAGGTAAGGATGCAATCCAGGACTTCAAAACTGGTTTGATGGGTCCTACAGCTGGTATCGGTGACTCAATTTTCTGGATTATGATGCCTGCAATCTTCACACCAATCGCAGCTGCTATGGCTTATGAAGGCAGTATCGTAGGTTGGTTAATTGAATGTGCATACTGGATCGTATTAGCATTCTTCCGTAGAAGATTCTTCCTATACGGTTATAAATTAGGTGGACAATTCGTACCATTAATTAAGGACCAATTATCATTAGTTACTGATGCAATCGGTATCTTAGGTTTGACAGTTTTAGGTGCCTTAATTCCATCAACAATTACAGTAAAAACTCCATTAGCTTGGGAATTATCAACTGGTAACTCAATCGTTATCCAAGATATGTTAGATACATTATTACCTAACTTCCTGGCAGTTGTTATTACTGCAATTGCAGCTAGATTGTTAGTTGGTAAGAAGATTACAATGGTTCAATTAGTATTTGGTGTATTAATTATATCAGTCATCTTATCAGCACTTGGAATTTTAGCTTAATAATTAGTTTAGGGGATTGGGCCATGTGCCTAATCCCTTTTTTATTCACTTGGAGGTTTATTATGAAATTAGCAATAGGAAGATGTGATGTAACACCACTAGAACCTGTGTTTCAAGGTGGATATGTTCAAAGGAAAAAAGAATACGAAAGTGTTCATGACAACATAACAAGTACAGTTTTTGTGTTGAATATAAATGATGAAAAAATCGTTTGGATAAGTAGCGATGTATCGGGTGCTACCCATGAAATGATTGATCTCGTTTTAAATAGATTGAATGAAAGAGGCTTAAAATTAGACAAAAGCCATTTAGTTTATGGCAGCACTCATACTCATAGTGGCCCTAGTGTAAAAGGCAAAGTCCCATATGAATATATGTATGGCGAAAAAGAAAAAGAAAACGTTATAAGGATGTGTGAGTTAACTGCTGATTGTGTATATGACACATATAATCAGGAAGGTGTAGAAGTACATGCTAGATTTAGTGATGTCATAATTGATGGTTTATACTCAAATAGAAATGATAAAAACAAATTATCAGATAAACATGAATATATGATTGCTTTCTTTGATAATAGTGAAAACATAGTGGGAATCTATCATTTAATGTCTCACCATTGTACAGTATTGGGACCACAGAATATGGAATTAAGTTCTGATTTATTTGGCGCCTTAAGAAATAGGTTGGAAGCACATTTCAATTGTCCTGTTCTAATGGCGCAAGGTAATGCTGGTGATATGGGAAATAAACAATATCGCGATGGTAATGATTTTGCGGCTTTGGATAGACTTGCTGATAATCTATTTGCGCAAATTAAAAATAAGTATAGATGGCAAGATATAAACATGGATGGGTTTGAACATAAAAGCGTTAATTATCATGCAAGCTACCATCTTGACTACAGTAACTATAAAGAAAAGTATGAAGAATTCACAAGAAGACTGGAAACTGCGACTAATGTGGATGAGATTAAGCTTTTAACTGGTTGGCAATCAACAGCAAAAGTAAGAATGAATATGCCACCACAGGATGTTGAAGTAGACATGCCAGCAGAAATAATAACAATGAATGAATTGGAAATAGTTTTGGTTCCAGGTGAATTGGGATCCATTTTGGGTTTAAGAATTAAAGAAGCTTCAAAAGCTAAGTTATGTTTTGTATGGGCATATGTGAATGGAAGTGATTTAGGCTATATGATTGAAAAAGAAGCTTTCCAAACGGAATCTCAAGAAAGCCAAGTCACAAATTATCCAGCGGGTGTTTGTGATGAGTATGTTGAAGAAATAATAAGGAGTTTATGATTATGAATTTAAAACCAAGAGCAATTAAAAGCGATATTCCTGTAAAGATGAATAAACCGGAAAACGAAAAGCCTTCAAGATGGAGCTTTTTAAAGGTATTAAGAGAGTATAGTAACTTAAAAGAATATTATCCAGAGATTAACCCTTACGCAGAGGCTTATAGATGGAAAGAGAATCTATATTGCATTTTTGCGCCAAGTGTTTTAGGAGGCTGTGGAGACATGTGGGTTTACCTAATCATCGGTCCTGAAAAGGCTTTGTTGATTGATACAGCACTGGGTCTTGGTGATTTAAAAGGCTTATGTGAAAAGTTAGCTGATGGTAAGGAAATTATTTGTGCTAATACCCATAATCATTTAGACCACATTGGTGGAAACTCTCAATTTGATAAAGTGTATATTAATGAGTTTGATGCTGAAGTATTGGAAGAACACAATAATCCAAAGTTTATGAGAGAAAAATTATTAAATCCAGATGGTACTGGCAAAGATGCTGAGTTTGATGTTAATCAACTCGTAAAGCATCAGCATTATGAAATTGTTCCAGTTAAGGATGGGCACATCTTTGACTTAGGTGCTGGTTATGAAGTTGAATTAATTCATTTGTCAGGACATACCGCAGGACAAAGTGCTTTCTATGACAAACAAACCAAATGTTTATTCATTGGCGATACTACCAGTGCTTGGGGTGGAGATGCTGGAGAAAGATATCCGCAATACTGTACTGTAAATTCTTTTAGAGACAGAGTAAAAAGAGTAATAGACAAGTATGGTGATGAAATCAGTGGCGTATATCCAGGACACGGGGTATTAGATCTGCATCCAATAGTCCTTCAATATGAGTTGGATACTTGTAATCAAATTATTGAGCATCCAGACTGGAGCAGCAAAACAGTGATGTTTGGTGAAACTAGGGAACTATGTGCTCAATACATTTACCAATTTGGCAGTGATTTTAAGTATTCAAAAGATGCGATAATAAAAGAAGATTAAAACAATCATTTTTAAGGTATAATTTGGTTAAGTTAAGCACTTTTTTGGAGGTTTTATGAAAAAACGTTATCAAAAAATAATGGAAATGTGTCGTGACAGGATGGTTACTGTTGAAGAGATGGTTGAGGTTTTCAGGGTTTCGCCATCCACAATCAGAAGAGATCTGGTCACAATGGAAGAACAGGGAATGATCACAAGGGTCTATGGTGGAGCAAAGATCAACACCCAACAAATCATAGAGCCTAATATGTATGCCAAGGAATTATCCAATGCTCAAGAAAAGGAAAACATAGCTAGATATGCGGCATCTTTAGTAAGCGATGGCGATATTGTCTATATTGATGGTGGAACTACTACATCAAAGATTATTAAGTATATAACAGCAAAGAATGTTTTGATTGTGACTCAAGGGCTTAACTGTATTGAATTAGCTAAACAAAAAGGAATGAGCTGTTATTGTGCAGCTGGTTATCTAAAAGCAAGAACAGATGTTCTGATTTCAAATGAGACAATTGAAAGAATTGGAGAGTTAACATTCAATATTTCCTTTGTAGCCGCAAATGGTTGCCATCCAATGGCTGGTTTTACCTCTTCTGAAGAAATGGAATCGAACCTTAAGGCAACAGTTCTAAAGAAATCCTTAAAGAGTTACATTTGCTTAGATTCAAGTAAGTTCAATAAAATTACAATGAGCAAGTTTGCTTCACTTATTGGTGCCAATGTGATTACTGATGTTTTAGTTGATAATTTTGACTATAGTATCTTTAGTTCAACAGCTTCGGTTTCAAATGATGGAATAAAGATTTATTAGTGATTTTTAGGAATTCTTAAGTTTCCTCACAATAGTTTAATTAGGAGGAAACTTTTTATATGCGTTGTAGCAGATGTCTAAATACAGATGAAAAATTCTTTTATAGAGGTAGTAATGGTTGGTATTGCCGTAAATGTGTGAAGTTTCAAGGAGAAGATGAGCTTGACCAACAAACAAATGAAGTTGATCCAGAGTACTATTTGAATTTTTCCTTAACTAATAAGCAAGCTGAAATATCACATCAACTGACTAAGCACGTTAGAGAAGGCCAAAGTGTTTTGTTAGAAGCGGTTTGTGGTGCAGGTAAGACAGAAATCATATTTGAAATGATTGCTGACAATCTAAGAAATGGTAAGAAGGTTGGAATATCTATTGCACGCAGACAAGTTGTTTTAGAAATTGCCGAAAGATTGCAAGCTGCATTTAAGAACTTGAAAGTAGTTGCAGTTTGCCAAGGCCATACTAAGGATGTTAATGGTGATCTAATTGTATGTACAACTCACCAGCTATATCGTTACCGACAATATTTTGACACCTTGGTGATTGATGAGCCGGATGCTTTTCCATTTAAGGGAAACTCTACCTTGCAGGGCATTGCTAAGAATAGTTGCAGAGGTGCATTTGTTTATTTAACAGCAACACCAGATGATGAACTAAAGAATAATAAAAGCTTAAAGAAATTATATTTGTCTAAAAGACCACATGGGCATGATTTATGTGTGCCAGATGTTTTGATTGGGCCTAAATTGTTTTTGATTTTTAAGGGTGCACTTTGGCTAATGGAAGAATTAAAACAGCATAAAAAAGTGCTTCTATTTGTTCCTAATAAAAAGACAGGAAGAAACTTATATCAATTGATGAAAATTTTTATAAATTGTTGTCATATTGATAGTGAAAGTGAAGACAGAGATAGAGTAATCAAAGATTTTAAAAATGATAAGTATGATTTGTGCATTAGTACTAGTGTTTTGGAAAGAGGAATTACCATCAGTAACGTTCAAGTCCTGGTATGGTTGGCAGATAGTGGGGTTTTTGATGAGGCAGCCTTAACTCAAATAGCTGGTAGGGTAGGCAGAAACAAGAACTATCCAGATGGAGAGTGTTTATTCTTGTGCAATAGCAGACAAAGAAGCGTTGAACATTGTATTGAGAGTATTGTGAGGGCTAATAATGATTGACTGTTATTGTTTGTGCTGCCATAAATCATTACGATATGAAAATGATTTGCTCAGTATGTTTTATGTTGATGATGTTATTTGTTCTAAATGTAGAGACTGCTTGAAATATAAACCAATCAGTTTTAATTTGAATGGCTTAAAAGTGAACAGTTTATATCCATATGACGGGCATGTTAGAGAATTATTGATTCAATACAAAGAAAGCAAAGATGAAGCCCTCTTTCCAATTTTTCTTTGGTCACATATAAATAAACTTAGAAAGAAATATAAATCATATACTTTAATCCCAGTTCCCAGCAGTAGCGAAAGAAATAAGGATAGAGGATTTAAGACAGTTGAAGAAATCTTTGGCTGTTTAAATCTAGAATTTGCGGATGTCTTGGAAAAAACCTCTAATGTGAATCAAAAGCATTTACACCAGAGCGAAAGACACAAAATTAAATCATATATTAGATTTAAGGATACTTGTCTGCATGGTAAAAAATTTTTATTAGTTGATGATATAGTAACCACTGGTGAGACCTTAAAGGCCTGCTATAAGCTGCTAAAACCTCATTGTAAAGAACTTAAAGCACTCACAATTGCCTATACAAAAAGGTGATTTTATCACTTGCTTAAAAATGCCTATTTACAATATATGCTCTTTTTTTATAATAAAAATGGTCGTTGACCAGAAAAAGGGAAGTTCGAGGATTAAAAATGCAAGGAAAAGTGAAAATGTTCAACAAGGATAAGGGTTATGGATTCATCATTAATGAAAATGATGGAAAAGATATCTTTTTCCACTATTCAGAATTAGTTATGGATGGTTTCAAAACTATTGAAAATGATGCAGAAGTTGAATTTGAATTAGTTGAAACTGAACGTGGTTTACAAGCAAAAAACATTGTAAAAGTTGAAATAGAATAGTTGAATTGAAAAGAGCAATTGCTCTTTTTTATTTTTGGTTAATTAACTCATATATGATAAAATTATGAGTATGGAGGTATGCGTTAAATGGGTTTTTTAGATAGATTATTTAACAGTAATGCTCGAGACATAAAAAAATTAGAAGAAATAGTTAAGCCAATTGAAGACTTAGCTGATTATATGGCTTCTTTGAGTGATGATGAGCTTAAAGAAAAAACACCATATTTGAAACAACAGCTAGCCAATGGCAAAACTTTAGATGATATTTTACCTGAAGCTTATGCAGTAGTAAGAGAAGCTGCAAAAAGAGTGATTGGAGAGTATCCATTCCATGTTCAATTATTAGGTGCTGTTGTTTTGCATCAAGGTGACATTGCGGAAATGAAAACTGGTGAAGGTAAAACTCTGACATCTATTTTGCCTGTTTATTTGAATGCTCTTGAAGGAAAAGGTGTTCATGTTATTACGGTAAATGATTACTTGGCAGAGCGTGACTCAAAATGGATGGGAGAAATTCACCGTTTCTTAGGTTTAACTGTAGGGTTTAACCATCATGGGCTGAACAACAATGAGAAAAGGGCAGCTTATAATTGTGACATTACATACACAACAAACTCAGAGCTAGGTTTCGACTACTTAAGGGATAATATGGTTACAGATGTAAATGACCGTGTTTTAAGAGGTTTAAATATGGCTTTAGTCGATGAAGTTGACTCCATTTTAATTGATGAATCTAGAACTCCATTAATTATTTCAGGGGGTAAGAAGGATACTGCGAACCTTTACATCCAAGCGGATAAGTTTGTTAAAAAACTGGTTGAAGATGAAGATTATGTGATTGATGTTCAATCAAAATCAGTTACCTTGACTGAGGAAGGTGTTAGTAAAGCTGAGAAAAACTTTAAAATTGAAAACTTGTTTACTCCTGAATATACCAATTTAGTTCACCATATTAATCAGGCTTTGAAAGCTAATTATACGATGAAGAATGAAGTTGAGTATTTAGTTAGGGATAGGCAGGTTTATATTGTGGACCAATTTACAGGCCGTATCATGGAAGGCAGAGTTTTCTCGGATGGCTTACATCAAGCTATTGAAGCTAAAGAAGGGGTTCCTATTAAACAAGAAACAACAACTCTTGCGACTATCACTTACCAAAATTTCTTCCGTTTATATAACAAACTATGTGGTATGACTGGTACTGCTAAAACTGAAGAAGAAGAATTCCTGGCTATTTATAACATGCGTGTAACTGAAATACCAACCAATAAACCAGTAGCAAGAATTGATGCTCCTGATGCCATTTATGGTACCCGCAAAGCAAAATTTGAAGCCTTAACTCAAGAAGTAATAGAACGTCACAATAATGGCCAACCAGTACTTGTTGGTACAATTTCGGTAGATGTTTCAGAATTCTTAAGTAAAATGTTTTCACAAAGAAAGATTAAGCATGAGGTTTTAAATGCCAAAAACCATAAGCGTGAGGCTGAAATAATTGCGAAAGCTGGGTTAAAGGGATCAGTAACAATTGCTACTAATATGGCTGGTCGTGGTACTGACATTAAACTTGGCCCAGGAGTCGCTGAACTTGGTGGTTTAGCAGTTTTGGGTTCTGAAAGACATGAATCAAGACGTATAGATAATCAGCTAAGAGGCCGTTCCGGTAGACAGGGAGACCCAGGTTTTTCACGTTTCTTTGTATCCTTACAAGATGAATTAATGGTTCGTTTTGGCAGTGAAAGAATACAAGGCATGTTTGAACAATTAGGGGACACCTCAATTGAATCATCAATGGTTTCAAAGGCTATTGAAAGTGCGCAAAAACGTGTTGAGGGTATGAACTTTGACATTCGTAAAACTTTGTTAGATTATGATGATGTTTTAAGACAACAAAGAGAAACCATCTATGAACAAAGAGATGAAATATTGGAAAACGATGACGTTCATAGTATTGTTCACGATATGTTTGAAAGGGTTTCTAGAGAGCTAGTTGAAAACCATACAGACCGCAGTGAAAGAAATCCTGTTGTAAATGTGGAAACTTTGGCAGATGCTTTATGGAAGATGAATTGTGATGAAGAAGATGCTAAGGAAAGATTAGAAGTATGTCAAAATATTGAAGATTATTATAATGTAACTGAAGATATTTTATGGACTACTTATGAAGAAAAAATTGAAGACTTCAAAGAAGAATTCTATAAATTTGAAAAGACTATGGTATTGAGAATAATCGATGCTAAATGGATAGATCATATTGATACCATGAGCAAGTTAAGAGAAGGCATTCATTTAAGAAGCTATGCTTCTGATAACCCATTAAAGGCATACACTGCTGAAGGTTATGAAATGTTTGAAGACATGATGAATGCGATTTCTCGTGAAGTGGTTGGCTTCTGCATGAATTGCCGTATTGAAGTTAGGGAGAGATAATCATGGAACTATATGAAGTACGTCAGCAAATTCAAGATCTTAATGAACGCCTTATGAAATTAGGTGATTCACTTTGACTTGGATAATAAGCAATTAAGAATTAACGAAATAAATGAATTGATGTTGCAGGAAGGCTTTTGGACAAACCAAAAGAAAGCACAGAGCTTAATTCAAGAATCTAATGGTTATAAGAATCTTATTGAAACATACCATATTCTTGTGAAAGATATCAAAGAAGTCATTGAAATGGTTGAGTCTTTGAAAAATGACTTTGATGCTGAGTTGTTTGAGTTGGCAGAAAGTCAGCTTTTGGATGTAAGTTCTAGATTTGAACAATTTGAAATAATGGTTCTATTATCACATACCTATGATAGATATAATGCCATCTTGGAATTGCATCCTGGAGCAGGTGGAACGGAAAGCCAGGATTGGGCGGAAATGCTATATCGTATGTATAGCCGTTATGCTGCAAACAAGGGATATAAGGTAATTGTTTTGGATTGGCAAGATGGCGATGAGGCAGGGATTAAGGCAGTTAGTTTTAAGATTGAAGGAGAACTGGCTTATGGCTATTTAAAGGGTGAAAAGGGTGTGCATCGATTGGTACGCATTTCACCATTTGATTCCTCAGGAAGAAGACACACATCTTTTGCCTCAGTTGATGTTATGCCGGAGTTTAATGATGATGTTCAAATTGAGATAAAACCAGAGGATATAGAAGTGGAAACTCATAGGGCTTCTGGAGCAGGTGGACAGCACATCAACAAGACAGATTCAGCAGTTAGGATCATCCACAAGCCAACAGGGATAGTAACTTCCTGTCAGTCTGAGAGAAGTCAACTTCAGAATAAAGAACAAGCTCTTAACATGTTAAAGAGCAAACTCTATCAAAAGTACATTGAAGATCAAGAGAGTAAGTTAGCTGAAATAAAAGGAGAACAAAAAGCTATCGAATGGGGGTCACAGATTAGGTCTTATGTGTTCTGCCCATATACATTAGTAAAGGATCACCGCACTAATTACGAAGAAGGCAATGTTGATAAAGTCATGGATGGGGAGATTGATAATTTCATCTATGCTTATTTAAAAAAACAAGTAAAATAGGGGGACTTTAAAATGAAGACGGTGAGGATTATTTCTGGCATCTTGTTAAGTCTAATGCTGCTTTTTAGCGAGACTGTTGGGCAAATAGTAAATGTCCTGGATGAGGGAATCAGGATTAAGAATGTTAATGAACTATTTAACGATTTTAGTTTTGAGGAACTAGTTAACTTCAGCAACAAGCAAGATACCCAAGCATATGATTCACTAATTCAAACCTTGACAAGTATTGAGGGTGTTGAAGAAAGTACTGCTGAGGAAATCATTAATGGTGAAGCATTCACAAACATTTACAAGGATGTAACCATTCAATTAATCAAATATTTGAGAAAAGACTCTGATAATAAACAAACTCAAGATGAAGTAAGGGCTTTAGTCAGCAATGCTGTTTCAAATATTCAAATTGAAAATGTTGAACTTAGTGATGAAAAGAAAGCAGAAATCAGTGATTCTATCATGAATGGCTTGTGGTCATTCATAGATAGTTTGTATGTGAAGGGGGATAAAGTAAGAGCTTTTTATGTTTTTAACTTTGATAATCATAATGTTTTCTTTAACGTCAGAATTGTCTCTGTAATAGCATGCGTTGTGATTATAATCCTATTATGCATAGTCCTTTGGAGCATTGGAAAAAGCTTCTTGATTACGGGTTTGATTTCGGTAGTTGTGTCTGTTCCTTTCGTTTTGATTGGCATAGGTAAAGAAGCTATGATTCCTATTAAGGGCAATGCAATGTTTGAAGTAGTTCGTGGTTTCTTTAAGGGCTTTTCTTTGCCGATTCTTCTATACTCGATAATTGGTGTAATATTGGGAATCATAGCAATTATCGTAGGCATAAGTGCATGGCTTGGTGAAAAAGAAAGAAAAGACATGAAAGAAAGCAAACAGATAGAATGAAATTTGTAAAATGTTCAATTTTTGATGGTATGGTACCAAAAAAAGGACTATAATAATTTTAGGTGTTAATATAATTATCTTGTGAAAAGGAGAAGAGTATGAATCAAGATTTGGATAAAGTTAAGATTGAAAAAAAAGAACTTGAGGTTTCTAAATCACAAGATGATAAAAGTCCGCAGCCAAAGTCCTTATCTCATGAAGAGATTGAGTGGGTAAATAGGGAAATAAGGTTTTAATTACAGTTCATTTGAACTGTTTTTTTATGTAAGTAATTGTATATAATAATGATAGACAGGCAGGGAGAAACATATGAAAAAAATACCAATTCAAGATTATGTAAAGGCGATGCTGAAATTGCAGGAACAAGGTGAGTATGCTAGCCTATTAGGAATTGGACCTATGTCACCAAACCTAATTAAAGCTTCTTTAGAATTAGCAAAGGATTTTGATTTTCCTATAATGTATATTGCTAGTAGAAATCAGGTTGATAAAGATGAACTTGGTGGTGGTTATGTGAATGGACGGGATCAAAAAAGATTCCATGAAGATATTCAAAAAGTTGCCAAGGAATTGGATTGCGAAGGTTACTATTATTTGTGTAGGGATCATGGTGGACCTTGGCAAAGAGATAAGGAACGAAACGATCATTTGCCAGAAGCTCAAGCAATGGATATTGCGAAAGAATCATATGTTGCAGATATGGAAAATGGTTTTGATCTGTTAATGATTGATCCGACAAAAGATCCATTTGAAATGGGCAAAGTAATTCCATTAGAAACTGTCATCTCCAGAACAATAGAGTTAATCGAATTCTGTGAGATTGAAAGAAAAAAAAGAAATCTTCCTGAAATTGGATATGAAGTAGGAACCGAAGAAACTAATGGTGGGTTAACTACTACTGAAAGATATGAAGAATTTGTTCAGAAATTAAAAGTTCTATTAGAAGAAAAAGATTTGCCAATGCCAACGTTTATTGTAGGACAAACAGGAACTTTGACAAGAAAAACTGAACAGGTAGGCCATTTTAACTATCGCAATGCCTATGATTTATCAGTAATGGCTAAAAAATATGGTGTTGGTCTAAAAGAACATAATGGTGATTATCTGGATGACAAAACTTTATTGTTGCACTTGCCTTCAGGAGTAACAGCCATAAATGTTGCACCACAATATGGTACAGAGGAAACAAGGGCATATTTAAGTCTTTGTGAAGTTGAAGATAGATTATATGATGAAGGTGTACTTGAACATAAAAGCAATCTCAAAGCCGTATTATTGGAAAAAGCCATTAAGACAGGACGTTGGAGAAAATGGATGGTTGGTGACCAAGTAAACCTTACTATTGAAGAAATATTGAGCAATCACGAATTGTCTCTTGAAGTTTTAGATATTGCAGGTCACTATGCTTTCAATGATGAAGAGGTTAAAAAAGAGATAAGTATTCTTTATGAGAATATGAGAAAAGCACATATAGATGGAAATAGATATGTTATTGAACATATTAAACGACCAATTAAACAATATATCGAATGTTTAAATTTAGCTGGCATAAACAAAAAAGTGTTAAAAGTATTAAATGGATAAGAAATATATAAAGATAGGAATTGGATTACTAATCATAATGGCCATATTACTCATGATGTGGCCATTTAATAATGCCCAGAAAAACAAAAATAGAATCAATAGTTATGTAGAATACATAGTTGATGAGAATACTGTTTCATTTTTCAAAAACTTGGTGGTTCAAAGAGGTGAATACTTTTATCCTAATGATGATATTCAAGCATATTATGAATTAGGTAAATATTCTTATAAGATTCCTGCTAAGATTTCGACATTTGAAAACTATAATCCTTTAGACAGTTTAGGAAGAGCAACCAAAGCTTATGCTTGTTTGTCAAAAGAAAGCATGCCAAAAGAAAATGAAGAGAGACAGGATATTAGCTACATCAAGCCAACAGGCTGGAATCAAAATTTATATGAATCCATAACCGATGGTCAGGCACTATATAACAGATGTCATTTAATTGGTTGGTATTTAAGTGGGGAAAACGCCAATTGGCGCAACTTGATAACGGGAACGCGTTTTTTTAACACGGAAGGAATGTTGCCAATTGAAAATAGGATTTCAAATTATATCAAGCAAGATAAAAAGCATGTTTTATATTTGGTTAGTCCTGTTTTTGAAGCAGATAATTTAGTAGCTTATGGGATAGTTATTGAAGCTTATAGCGTTGAAGACAAGGGCGAGACAATTAATTTCAAGATTTTTTGTCCAAATGTTCAGCCGGGAATCGCAATTAATTATCGTACTGGTGAAAACATGACAATTAATGAGCTGTTATTGCAATCAAAAGAATAGAAATTTGTAATTAAATGGTTAATAATAAAAATAGAGGTGAGAATATGGCAGCAACAAGAAGTAGAGCAATTGAAATAATTCAAGATGAATCATTAACTTTTAATCAGCAGGTTATTGAACTTTATCACCTAGGTGAAAATACCGACCATAGCATTGTCTATTGTGACGATTATTATCAAGCAAAAGAAAATGGTGCTATTTGTGATTTAAATGAAGGAAACATGCCATTTAGACCACGCTATTTCTGCCCAGACTACGATTTGCTTTTTAAAAAGGGTTGCGAATTCTTGGATTTAAAAGCCCCAACGGATTTATTGGAAGCTATAAATGTGTTAGAAGTTTTCTATGCTCATACTCCAACAGTTGGAACCTTTCCAGTATACATTGGAGATTTAGATGTTTTATTAAATCCATTTGTTGAGAAGGAAGATCCTGCTTTTGCCAAAAAATGTTTGCGCCTATTTTTACAGTTTATTGATAGAGTTTTCCCAGATTCCTTCGTCCATGCTAATTTAGGACCACAGGATACAATTACTGGAAGAATGATTTTAGAACTAACTGAAGAGATGCAACTAGCAGTTCCAAACCTGACAATCAAATATGATCCAAATATTACTAGTGATGAATTTGCTTTGTTGGGAGTTAAATGCATGCTAAAAACTGCCAAGCCATCTTTTGCCAATCATAAGATGTTTGTACAAGAATGGGGTGACAAATACGCCATCGCATCTTGTTATAATGGTTTACAGGTTGGCGGTGGTGCTTATACACTATCAAGGTTAAGACTGCATGAGTGTGCTTTAGAAGCGAAGAGTATTGATGACTTCCTTGATAATGTTGTTGAGAAGTATTGCAACATTCAATTTGATTACATGGACAAAAGAGTTAAGTTTATGGTTGAACAATCAAGTTTCTTTAAGAGTAACTTTATGGTTAAAGAAGGCTTTGTTAAACAAGAGAACTTTATTGGATTGTTTGGGCTAGTAGGCTTAGCTGAATGTGTTAACCATCTAATGGGTATTGAAGACAATACTAAAGGTTTTGGTTTGAATAATGAAGCAACAGAATTGGGCATCAGAATCATGGACAGAATTGATGAGATAGTAAAAGCACATAAAGCTCCATATCATGAGCATTTTAATAATGCTTATAGGTTGCATGCACAAGTAGGAATTGACACTGATGGTGGTGAGGATTCACCAGGAACTAGAATTCCAATTGGGGCAGAACCAAATATGCTACAACAATTAGAGGTAAATGAAAAATTTCATAAGTATTTTCCAACTGGAACAGGTGACATCTTCAGATTTGAAGAAACTTATGAAAAAACCCCAGGAGCTATCTTGCCTATCATTAAAGGTTCATTGGCAAATGGTTTAAGATATTTCAGTGGCTATTTAGAGAATAGTGATGTTGTGAGGGTAACTGGTTATTTAGTAAAGAAGTCAGAGATAGAAAAGCTTCGTCAAGGCAAACAAAGTCTTAATGGGGCAACTGTACTTGGTAAAGGAGCAGATGAAGGTGCTCACCAGTTGTCTAGACGTCTTCAGACTCAGGCTGATAATGCTTAAATAATATCTTGGGTATTATGTGATACAAAATCATATGATTTCTATACAATATAGATGAGGTGAGATAATGATAAAGGTTTATGGAAGCCAAATGTGTCCAGACTGTTTGGCATTAAAGAGAAATTTCGATTATTATAACATTGAATACCAATTCATTGATGTTTTAGAAAATCTAAAAAATCTTAAAGAGTTTTTGGCTTTAAGGGATGAATATCTATTAGATTGGTGTCATGAAAATGGTGATATTGGTTTACCAACAAGCGTTTTAGATAACGGTGAGGTAACAGTTCACTGGGAAGCTTATTTAGAATCTTTGGGTCATGAAGTTCTAGAGAGTAATGGTGCTGCATGTACTTTAGGAGGTAGCGGTAAGGGTTGCTAGTGCAACTCTTTTTTTTAAAAAAAGAAGCTATGCTTTCTTGCGAAAGTAAGCTTCTAACCTTGATAATAGAACAAACATTATACTTGCCTCTATTGGCAACAAGATAATGTTTTTTAATATTCTTGCTGAAATCCTAGTGATGAAAGCAGCTAAGCCTCCACCATAAAGTACAGTCAACAATAGTGGGGTTAAAATTATATTGCAGAGCAATGAAACCAGAAATTTTGCGACTAAACATCTAGCAAAGCTAGGCTTCTTTTTATACAGCACCAAGCCATAGAAGAAACCAGCAGATATTTCGATAATGGACCAAATCAGCAGATAATCTCCTGTTGGATTAACTAAGAATTTGACTTGATCTAAGATTAAGCCACAAATTCCTCCAACAGCAGGACCATATAGGTATCCAATTACAGACATTGTGAGGAAGGAAAATCCTAGTCTTAATTCTGGAGCAAGAGGAACAGAAAAATAACTCAACACTACGTTGAGGGCACATAGCATAGCAATGTATACCATGTTTTTGACTTGTTTAAATTCTAATAATGATTCTTTTAACATGTTACATATCCTTTCTTTAGCAATAACCATCATTGCTACATAACAGGATTATGTAACAGTGGGAAGCTAAATAGCACCGCAAGATTAATCTTTTCGTCCAATAAGGTTAGTCCCTTCTTATTGGCACTTAACGCGCTAGTTAGCCATCTGCTAATATAGTAATTATAGTTTTAATGTGTTAAAATTTCAATTAATAAGAGGTTTACTATGATTAGTTTTAATAATGATTACAGCACAATAGCAGCTAAAGAGATTATTGAGAGGTTAACTCAGTTAAATGATCAGGTTTTTGGCTTGGGTTATGGTACTGATGATATTTGTGAACAAGCACGTCAAAAAATAAAAGATAAGTTGGGCAATCAGTCAGTTGATATTCATTTTTTGGTTGGTGGCACTCAAGCAAATGCTGTTATGATAGCAGGAATGCTTAGACCTTATGAGTCAATAATTGCTTGTGATACAGGACATATCAATGTTCATGAAGCAGGGGCGATTGAAACACATGGGCATCGCATAGAAACAGTTAATAACATAAATGGAAAAATAGATTTGAAGGCTTGTCAAAAGCTATTAGATGAACATTTTGAAGAACATGAAACTGTCATTAGAGCCATTTACATATCTAATTCTACAGAAATCGGAACTATTTATAGTTTAAATGAGTTAAAAGAGTTACGTCGCTTTTGCGATGAAAACAAACTTTACTTATACATGGATGGAGCTAGGTTAGGAGCAGCATTAACAAGCGATGAAAATGATATAGCTTGGACAGACTTATGTAATTATTGTGATTGTTTTTACATTGGGGCTACTAAGAATGGTGGAATGATTGGAGAAGCAATGGTTATTGTGAATGATGACCTAAAGCCTTATTATCGAAATCTGATGAAGCAAAATGGTGCTTTATTGGCAAAAGGCTTTATTCTGGGAATAATCTATGACACCTTGTTTACTAATGATTTGTTTGAGAATCTGGCAAGACATGGTAATAAAATGGCAAAATTGTTGAAGGATGGTCTTGTTAAGAAAGGCTATAAGCTTCTAATTAATTCACCAACGAATCAACAATTTGTAATCATGCCAAATGAATTAATTAAACAATTAGAAAAGGAATTTGTCTTTGCGACATGGTCTAAAGGAGAAAAAGAAAGCTGCATACGTTTGGTAGCAGCTTATCAGACTACTGAAGAAGATGTTCAAAGCTTCTTAAGTTGTGTATAAATTATTTAATATTTTGAAGAGTTTGTTTAATAAGCTCTTCATTATTTTTGGTTTTATTGATTAAAGTCATTAATCTTTCAACGGCTACATCATTTCTTAAATCGGTGAAACTCTTTCTGATATTGTTGACGACTATCAATTCATCTTCACTGAGCAAGAGTTCTTCCTTTCTTGTACCAGATTTGTTGATATCAATAGCAGGGAAGATGCGTTTTTCTTGTAGCTCTCTTGTTAAGATAATTTCCATATTTCCTGTTCCTTTGAACTCTTCAAATATGACATCATCCATCTTGCTGCCAGTATCTACTAAAGCAGTAGCAATTATGGTTAAGGAACCATTATCAATGGTGTTTCTTGCCGATCCCAAGAATCTTTTTGGCATATATAGCGAATTTGGATCTAAGCCGCCAGATAAAGTTCTTCCACTTGGAGTACATAATAAATTATAAGAGCGGGCTAATCTGGTAATGCTGTCTAATAAGATAACAACATCATTTCCTGATTCAACCATTCTTTTGGCTCTTTCAATAGTCATTTCTGCTACTTTAGCATGTTTTTCTGGTAATTCATCAAATGTTGAATATATGACTTCAATATCATTACCCTTGGTTGCGTCCTTAATGTCGGTAACTTCTTCTGGTCTTTCATCAATTAAAAGAATAATTACATGAATGTCTTTATTATTTTTCATAATTGATAAAGCTATTTCTTTAATAAGAGTTGTTTTACCAGCTTTTGGTGGAGACACTATTAAACCTCTTTGGCCTTTTCCAATAGGAGCCAAAAGATCTATTAATCTAAGTGCAATACTGGAATCTTCTAAGTGAATCTTTTGATTTGGATAAGTTGGAGTAAGATTGTCGAATTTTTTTCTTTCTCTGATAACTTCAGGATCTTCATTGTTGACAGTTAATACTTGCAAAAGACCTTTAAATCTTTCGCCTTCTCGAGGATTTCTAGCTAAGCCTGAGACAAAATCACCGGTTCTCAAGTTAAAGCGTCTAATTTGGGAATTTGATAGGTAGACGTCATTAGGGCTTGTTAAATAATTATCTCCTCTTAAAAATCCAAAACCATCGGGTAACACTTCCAGGATTCCGCTAACTTCTTGTTTGACTTCTTCAGTCTCTAGTTTTTCGTTATCCATATGTTTACATCCTTTGTATAGTAATTATAATACAAAAATTGTGTTTCTCAAAAATTAGATGTATGATGAATACTTGCAATATAAATGCTAATCATTAGAATATTATGAGGGGCATGGAATGAAATACACCTAGATTTAGTAGGTGGTGGAGATTATTTTCATCGCAAGTTAATCTTTAAATTATTTTGGAAACTACATAAAGGAAGGTAAAGATGGATAAGACAAAAACTATAGGTAAAGACTATAACATAACTCAATTAGCGAAGTTTTGTTTGCCAGCAATCTTAAATGAATTAATCATCAACCTGTTATATACAATTGATGATGGTCTTTTTATCTCTCGTTATGTTGGTCAGAATGCTCTAGCAGCTTTTTCAATATTAATGCCCTTGTTCATGATTCATAATAGTCCTGCAACGCTACTGGGTGGTGTTTCAATTTTAGCATCACGGAAGATGGGGGAAGGCAGAGACAAAGAAGCTCGCAGGGATTTTACAAGCATTGTAATATTTATATTTGTTTTGGGTATTTTCATAGGTCTATTTGAAAGAGTCTTTATTAATCAAATTCTGAATCTATTAGGAGCAACAGAGGAGATCTTTCCTTATGCCAGAGATTTCATGAAGATAGGAGCGCTATATGTACCTTTAACATTAGTCTCAAATATTTTTATGCGTTTCTATGTTCCAGCAGGAAAACCTAAATTAGAATTGCTGGCAACAATTTTAAATGTTAGCTTTAACATTTTCTTTGACTGGTATTTTGTAGTTTATAAAGGGGTAGGGATGGTTGGAACAGCCTATTCCAACTTAATCGCCACAATTATGATGACGCTATTAGGCTTGTTTTTCTACTCCAGTAAGTCTTGCGAAATTGGTTTTGATAAACCAACAAAAGAAATAATTCCACTTATCAAGGAATCGTCCCAATATGGTATCTCTTCATTCTTATCAAATATGTCTGTTGCGATCAGTACTTTAGTCTCAAACTATGCAATACTGCATTGGGGATCAGAGGCTTACTTGGCAGCTTTTTCAATTGTTAATAACATACAATTCATATTTATGAGTTGTAGCTTTGGACTATTCGGGACAACTGGTCCAATCATATCATATGCTGTTGGTGAAAGAAACAAGGAAAAACTCCTTAAAACTTTTAAACAATTAATCATATTATCTACAGCTTTGTCTGTAATAACTGTAATCCTATTTTTAGCATTTGGACCACTTGTGGCAGACCTGTTCATTGCGGAAAGTGCCAGAGATTCCAAAGACATAATCAATTATGGACTAATGATTGCTCCTTATAGCTTTTTATTCTTTAGTTATAATGTTGGGGCAAGAATGACATTTGCGGCGTTAGGGAATCATAAGTCTTCAGCAGCACTAACTTTTTTACAGGAAGTAGTTTTCAGCAACCTTACAATTGTTCTATTACCTATCTTGTTTGGGATTAAGGGTGTTTGGTTTTCTTTTTTATTGTCTAATATCTTAACCTTAGTCATCACAATAGTAGTTGTTTACATTAATAGGGATAATTATGGTTATGGCAAAACTAAACAAGCGTTGAAATTGAATTAAATATGAAATAGAAATTTTGTATAATAAAGATTAAGGAAGTATCGATTTGGATTATAGAATTATTTATGATTATCATTGAAAGTGCAGATGAAATCAATGCAAATGACATTAAAGTGAAACTCAATAAACAACTATCAAAAAAGGCAGAACCGCAAGGATTAGAGTTAACCATGACTTTGGGAATGATTGAGTGTGAATATGTAGAAAACTTTAGAGAGCTCATGGAAAAAGTTGATAAAAGTTTGTATGAAGCTAAAAGTTAAAAAAGGAAATGATTGTAAATAATCATTTCCTTTTATCATTTTTAACTGGTGAATGCTTTGAAGTTCACTTCAGTTTAGATTTAATTATTTCTTACTTCTACCTGCTCCAGCACCTCTTGAAGAACCTCCATATGAGGATCCACTGCCATATGATCTGCTTGAACCGCTTGAGCTACTTGAACCGCCACCTGAAGACCTATAGCTACTGCTGCTTCTTGGTGAGTAGTAATCATATGTATGACTAGAGCTATATGGTGAGTAAGAGTATGGTGAACGATAAGTTCTTACTCTTGGTCTAGTATAATAATACGTAGGTTCATAGTATCTTCTTTGACGTCTTAATAGTCTAATGATTGAAACAAATAATGCAATAATTATAATCAGAGTGAATAGCCCAACTATCATATCCCATGTTGTCGAATATCCATAATTATTATTGTTTTCTGGGCCAGGATTAACAGGTCCATAGATATTACTTATCATATATGAATAAGTTTGTTGGAATACTGATTTGACACCAGCATCATAATCGCCTCTAGCAAAGTCAGGTTCTAAATAATTATTTAGAAGGCTTTGAATATCATAAATAGGGAAGGATTTTTCCAGCCCTCTACCAATCATCATATAGTAGTCATCATCACCAATTGATAGCAATAACAACACACCATTGTTAAGACTGGAGTCTCCTAATTTCCATTGGTTGAATATTGAAAGTGTATAGTCTTGAATGCTGCCTTTTACAAAGTCAACTGTTACAACCATGATACAAGCACTATGCTCATCAGCCAGTTTTTGACTATATTCTTGGATGTAGGCTTCTGTTTCATCTGTTAAAACATTAGCATAGTCTTCTACCCAAGTTTTATTACTTGTTCTTTCAGGCACAGTAATGCTTGCTGACACAGTGGACAGCGAGAATATCATTACAAGACTAAGAAATAAACAGGTAATAGTTCTTTTCATTATTTTCTCCTATTCAAAATATTCTGGTTTGTTGGCAAAGATACGGAAGAAACTTCCTAATAAGCCACTAGTTTCATCATAATACGCCCTAACCATTGAGTTATATGGGTCAGTTGATATTGTTCTTCGTTCTGATTTGTATTCAGATTCGTACTTTTCTAGCATTTCTTGATGCCGCTGTTGTAAATCTACTTTTTTTAATTTGCTAATTAGCTCATCAACATTAGTATCCATGGTAGTCATTAACTTATACAAAGCTTTAATAGACTTCTCACTTCCAATTTTATTAGTTACATCAGTCAGTTCTTTAACGTTTGAATCGTTTGTTAAGTACTTATTAGCCAATGCAACTAGATTTTCAGCAATTCCTTTTTCATCAATAATATCTTCATAAATTGAAAGATTATCTCCATGAGATCCTTCATAGAATTGCTTTTTAAGCGTATTTGCTAATGAGTTCATGGAACTGATTGCGGAAAATGAGGATGATCCAAGGATACATACAATCATTATTATTATTGCTTGTTTAACTTTTTTCATTATTTAACGTTTATTTCTAATAATTTAGCTTTTAATTCTTCTTCTAACTTGCGGATTTCAACTTCAGCAGCAGCACGTTTTTCACGTCCATCTTTTTGAATCTTTAATACTTCATCTAATGTTTCAATCAATGATTGGTTAGTGAATTTTAAAGTTTCAACTTCAACAATACTACGTTCACTAGCCTTAGCTGTATCAATAGTAGATTGTTTTAGCTTTTCAGCATTACTTCTTAAGAGATCATTAGTCATCCTATCAACAGCTTCTTCAGCCTTAATTGCATCTTGTGAATGTTGCAAACCTAAAGCGATAACCATTTGTGATTTCCATAAAGGAATTGTATTGATTAATGTTGATTGAATTTTTTCAGCCATCAAAGTGTCATTGTTTTGAATTAAGCGGATTTGTGGACCCATTTGAATAGCAATCATTCTTGTTAGTTCAAGGTCATGTAATTTCTTTTCAAAACGGTTAATCTTATTGGCATAATCATTAGCAGCTTGTGCATCTTCTTCAGTTCCAGTCTCATTAGCCTTGGCAACTAATTTTGGAAGCTCTTCTTCTTGAGCTTTCTTCAATGCTTTTTGGCCAGCTAAGATATACATTGTCAATTCTTTCTTGTTTTGTTGATTGCGTTCATACAATTCATCTAAAACAGTAATATCCTTTAATAATTGGATTTGATGATCTTCCAAAATATTAGCAACCTTTGTAACATTTACTTCAGCATCATCATATCTTGCTTTTAGAGCAGTGAAATTATTGCCTGCTTTTTTAAAGATATTGAATAAGCTGAAGAAACCTTTCTTTTCTTCGTTGTCAATGTCGAAACCCTTCAATTCAACAACTAAGTTAGAAATCATGTTTCCAATTTCGCCTAAGTCTTTAGTTTTTACGTTTTCCAAAGTCACATCAGAGAATTCAGAAATCTTTTTTTGTGCACTTGCTCCATACTGCATAACGGTATCAGTTGCAGTAATATCGATTTTTTCTGCAAAATCTTCAACTGTCTTTAATTCTGATGCAGATAAAGCTGAAGTATCAAGTTCAATTTTTGCAGGTGCCACTGTTGGTGCTGTTTCTGCAACAGCAACAGCCTCAGTGTTTTTTTCAGTGTCTAATGTTAAGACAATTTTTTCATCTTCCATAAGTTCTTTCCTTCTTTCCTTATTTATTTTCAGGGTCAATTAAACCCTCTTTGATATAGATTTGTTCAAGTACTTTGACTTCACTGTTAATGTCTAAAGTATCAGTATCGAACAATGACTTCAATTGATTCTTAAAAGCCTCTGAAGTAGTTTTGATTATTGATTCAACTTTTTGCTTGCTTTCAACTACATTTTCAGCAGTTTGTTCTTCAACTTCGTCATAGCGACTTAATAATTTTTCAACTGTTGGCAAATAGTAATTAGTGAGCTTTCTTAAACTACTTGCAGCATTGGCATGTTCATAAACATAATCTAAGATTTGATCTGTTGTGTTGACTAATTCATCTACATCTTGATTCAATTGAGGGTTATCAATTTGTTTGTTGATTTGGATGATGTTGCTTAATGACTTAGTACCATTTTCAATGAATTCCTTTTGCAGTTCTGAGAAATATGATTTGGCTGTAGTAATTTCTTCCAAGACTTCTTCATCAGGGAAAATGGTTTTCTTCATAATGAAGTAAGCAGCCAAACTGATGACAGCTAGGATTAACCAGCTGGAAAATTTATACATTCTCAAGAATTGAGCAGCAATTATCCAAAAACCAGCAATTACATAAAATGGTTTAGGACTTGGGACAATCCTTTTAACAACTTCTTTTTTTGGTTCTAACATATGATTCTCCTTTACCCAAATTATATACTAGAAACATCTGTTTTTAAATCAAAGTCAGCCAGTGTTAGCAAATCTAATTCAGCGCTTGAATCTTTTACGATGCGCTTGGATTGGTTGATGATGGCCTCTTCAATAACATTTCTAGCCAAACGTCCATTGCCGCTTTTTCTGGCATTTGTTTCTTGTATTACTGTATAGTACTCAATCAAAGGTTCCTTAATTTCAGCAGCCAAACGATAACCTTTGGCTTTAGCCTGTATCTCTGAAATTAAATATAATTCCACA
>CADBLN010000072.1 GCA_902795525.1 uncultured Erysipelotrichaceae bacterium
ACAATTGCACAAGTAGCCTCAGCAATCTCCTTAGTAGCGCTTTTGCCAGTTCCAATTGCCCAAATTGGTTCATATGCGATTACCATATCACCAACCTGTTCAGCAGTTAAACCTGCTAAACCTGCCTTAATTTGACCTCTAACCCACTCTTCAGTTTTACCTGCTTCAAATGTTTCCAAACTTTCTCCACAACACATGATTGGAGTGATTCCATTTGCGATTAAGGCTTTAACTTTAGCATTTACAGTTTCATCGGTATCACCAAACATTTGACGTCTTTCTGAGTGACCAACAATGCACCATTTTAAGCCAATTTCTTTTAGCATTGGGATACTAACTTCACCAGTGAAAGCACCGCTTTCTTCAAAGTGACAATTTTCAGCAGCAATAATTAGATTATGTGCTAATGAGATAGATTTTTGTAAAGCTAGAAAGCTTGTAGCTACACCAAATGTAGCTCCATCATGACATACTGGATCAATTGCCTTGATAAATTCTTCAGCTTCCGCAATTGTCTTGTTCATTTTCCAGTTTCCGACAATAATAGGTTTTCTCATATTTTATCTCCTACAATTCATCAATAGCATCTACACCTGGCAAGCCATTGCCTTCTAAGAATTCCAAAGAAGCTCCGCCACCAGTTGAAACGTGACTAACTTTATCAGCATAGCCTAATTGCTTAATAGCAGCTGCACTGTCACCACCACCAATGATAGTAGTTCCTTCGCATTCAGCAAGTGCCTTAGCAACTTCATTTGTACCTTTTGCTAGTGTAGGGTTTTCAAACACACCCATTGGTCCATTCCAAACAACAGTCTTTGCAGCTTTTACTACATTTGCAAACAACTCAGCTGTCTTAGGCCCAATATCTAAGCCTTCCATATTGGCTGGGATGCTTGTTGAATCAACAACGGTTGTTTCAATTGCACCATCAATAGGATCTGGGAAGTGATCTGCTACAACTGTATCAACAGGCAATAACAATTGTTTACCTAACTTTTCAGCTTTAGCCATCATTTCACCACAGTATTCAATCTTTTCATCATCAACTAGTGATAATCCAACTTCATAACCTTTAGCTTTTAAGAAAGTATATGCCATGCCACCACCAATGATTAATGTGTCACATTTTTCTAATAAGTTATCGATTACTTTTAACTTATCAGCTACCTTAGCTCCACCTAAAATTCCAACAAATGGTCTTACTGGATTCTCAACTGCGTCACCTAAGAACTTTAATTCTTTTTCTATTAAGAAACCAACTGCACTTGGCAGATGTTCTGTTACTCCTACAGTTGAAGCATGTGCTCTATGTACGGAACCAAAAGCATCAGAGACAAACAAATCAGCTAATGAAGCCCAATAAGCTGCCAATTCAGGGTCGTTTTTGCTTTCGCCTTTTTCATAACGAGTGTTTTGCATAACAACAACATCACCACTATTCATGCTAGCAACTGCTTCTTCTAATTCTGGTCCTTTTGTTGCAGCAACAAATGTTACTTTGTTATTTGGTAAGTATTCCTGCAATTTTGCTGCTACAGGTGCCATGTTATTTTTAGCCTTGTCAGATTCAGTTTTTTCTGGATCCTTATGATCAACCTTTCCTAAGTGTGAAAATAAAATAACTTTAGCATCATTTTCTAACAAATACTTTATAGTTGGTAAAGCAGCAACGATTCTATTATCATCTGTGATAACATCTCCCTTATGAGGAACATTGAAGTCTACTCTCACTAATACTTTTTTGCCGTGGACATCTAAGTCTCTAACAGTTCTTTTTGCCATAATTTTCCTCCTATATGCGTTTTGATTATAACATTTTTACTCATATTATAGTAGCAATTAACTATGTTTTTGTTTTAAATAGACAGATAAGACCATTATGTCTGCAGGGTTTACTCCTGATATCCTAGAGGCTTGTCCAATTGTCCTTGGCCTAATCTCAAAAAGCTTTTGTTTAGCCTCCAAAGATAGATGCTCCATTGCCAGGTAATCAATGTTTTCAGGAATTATAACTTGTTCCATTTTAATTAAGTTGTTAGCTTCCCTTTTAGCCTTTGATATATATCCTTCATACTTGATTTCTATCTCAAGCTGTTTTGCCAATGCATCATCAATATCCAAGCCAAAAATATCAGCAATCTTTTTCAATTCAACCTGCGGTCTTTTCACTAATTCACTCAAACTGCCATGGCCATCATCGTTATATCCTATTTCAGCTAAATATCGTGACAATTCAGGACTTTTAATGACCTTGTTATCATTGAAATAGTTGTGCCAATAATTCAACCCATCCATTTTTTCACAATAAGCTTTATATCTTTCATCCGAAATAAGTCCATAATAGTGTCCATATTCAATCATTCTTTGATCAGCATTGTCATGTCTCATCAACAATCTATATTCACTCCTGCTTGTCAGCAAACGATATGGTTCTTTGGTGCCTTTTGTGACTAAATCATCAATCATGACACCTATATAAGCTTCATCCCTTCTTAAAACAAGAGGCTTTTTTCCAAGAAGTTTAGCACCAACATTAATCCCAGCAATCAAACCCTGGCCAGCCGCTTCTTCATATCCACTGGTTCCATTTATTTGGCCAGCACAAAACAAGCCCTCAATACTCTTCAATTCCAGAGTTGGTTTTAATTGCAGCGGATCTATTGCATCATATTCAATTGCATAAGCATATTTATCAATGACACAATTATCAAGCCCTGGCAAAGATCTCAACATGGCATCTTGAACATCATAAGGCATGCTAGTTGAAAAGCCTTGAACATAAGTTGTATCCATGCTTAAAGATTCAGGTTCTAAAAATAATTGGTGCCTTTCCTTATCCGCAAACCTTACTAACTTATCTTCAATGCTTGGACAATACCTTGGACCAACCCCTTTAACAACTCCCGAATACATACTACTTTTAGTCAAATTAGCATTTATGATTTCGTGGGTTTTTGGGGTAGTATAAATTAAATAACAAGGCACTTGATCACTTAACTTTCTGGCACTTGTTGTCTCATAACTGAAGAATATATCATCACTGGTTCCTTCTTCTAATTGGGCTTGTGAAAAATCTATTGAATCCGTTTTTATTCTTGCTGGTGTTCCTGTTTTTAATCTAAAAGTCCTTAACCCTAATTTTCTTAAACTTTCACTCAGATTCTTAGTGGTTTTTTGGTGGTCAGGGCCCTCTTCAGTAACATCAGCTGAGACCATGACTAATGAAGCCATGTATGTGCCAGTTGTTAAAATTAATGCTCGACACTCAACGACACTATTATCCTCTAACCTGATTCCCTTGATTTTATTATTTTCAACCAAAACTTCCTCAACCATCGCTTCTATGATTGTGAGATTTTCTTGGTTAAGTAAGGTCTCCTGCATTGATTTTTTATATTCTATTTTATCAGATTGAACTCTTAAACTTCTTACCCCTGGACCTTTTGTGGTATTTAACATTTTAAACTGTAATGCCGTTTTATCGGCGTTTTTAGCCATTTGACCACCTAAGGCATCAATCTCCCTGACAACAATTCCTTTAGCTGGTCCTCCGATTGAAGGATTACATGGCATTGATGCAATCCAGTTGATGTCCAGGGTATATAAAAATGTCTTTAGCCCCATTCTCGCGGTTGCTAAAGCAGCTTCACATCCAGCATGTCCTCCCCCAACAACAATTACATCTACCATAATTTCCTTTACTATTTTAAACTAAAAGTGGGTTTATTGCCCACCTTTATACATTCCAAATTGTTCAGCCACGTGAATCCTATATTTTTCAGGATCAATATTGTTTGATTCTAATGTGGTTATCAAAGAAGATAAAGCCAATTCTGGAGTATTACATTCTTGAGAGATATGAGCAAGAACAATTTCTTTAGTATTATTGCCAATTAGATAAGATAATACTTTAGAAGAATAATCATTGCTCATGTGTCCATCATCAGAAATGATACGGTACTTCAAATAAGCGGGCCTACTTGAATTCATCAGCATTTCAGTATCGTAATTACTCTCAAAAATATAATATGTTGAATTCGCAATCATCTCTTGGCATTCATGAGACAAATATCCTGTATCGGTAATGATGGAGATTATCTCCTCACCATCATAAATCATATACCCAACAGTTTTTTCCGTATCATGTGATAGCGGGATTGGCATCACCTTAAAGCAACCAACCTCAAACTCTTCAAATGCTTCAATTAGAACCTCATTATTCAGTGAAAGTATTTCACAAGGAGCATAGACCCTCAAGTCCTTAAACATATTGATTTGTTTAATATGATCAGAATGCTCATGAGTAACCAATAACGCCAGTGCATCTAAGTAGTTAAGACCAATACTCTCGAAGCATGATTCTAAATACTTTTTACTTCCCCCGCAGTCAATAATGAGAAACTGCCCGTTGCTTTCAACAACAGAGCAGTTGCCTTTCGATCCACTTTCCAATACCCAGTATTTCATGGGTTACCTCGCCAAATCACATGGCAATAATGTACACGGATCAGCTCTAACACCATTTATAGTTATTTGAACATGTACGTGAGGGGCAGTTGCATGCCCTGTCATACCTACATATCCAATAAACTGACCTTGCACTACTCTTTGTCCAACAACAAGTGGTGATCTTGAACGGAAGTGACAGTATAACATATTTACTCCATCACCATGGTCTAAGGTAACAAACCATCCAGCATCATTCCACCAGCTATTTTGAATAACAATACCATCTGCACAAGCATAAGCATTGCTATAAGGCTGATAACGATTTTGAATGTCTATTCCTGTGTGGCCAGCATAGCAATAGAAATCACAGATTATTTTTGGATTATCTACAGGTAAATGCCATTCATTATCACCATAGTAGATAGCCATGGCTCCTAGTCTCACAACTTTTTGAATTGCTTGTTTTGCTATTCTTGTTGAAACTGTAGTATAACTTGTTCTTTTACCATTGACATATATCTCTTTATACAGCGTTTCACGAAGTCCATTTTGACCATCAGTTTCAACAACCACTTCTCCAGCAGCTAAAGAACTGTCATTTATGAAACGAGTGTCAGGAGCATATATAACTTCTTCAGCAAATCTCTCCTTTTCGACAATAATATGTAATGGTGGTTTGAAATAGGTAATATTCAACTCCATTCCTTCTGCAATTGCTTGGTTAACACTTGTTAAAGAAGGATTTATCAAAACCAGTTGTTCAGCAGTCAATCCATATCTCAACGCAAAACCGGAGATCGTATCATATTTTCTAACGGTTGCATATTCCAAATCATTGTTTTTGCCAAAGCTTAAATAGTTTACAATTTCATCATAGCTTGTATAAATATCACTTGCCTTAGCTTTATCATTAGTAGCTCTAATCTTCTCTTCTATATAGATGTTGACATCCTGTTCACCAACTGCTGTTAAACTTACAATTTTCTCATTATTTTCAAGTTTGACAAACACATCTTCATTAATAAACAGCTTGGAAACATTCCTCAATGCTTCCCTAAAATCTTCCAATTCCTTTACATATATAACTGTATCATCACCAATTTCAACACGATAGCAATCCACTAAAAACATATCATTTGCATACAAATAATAAGCTATATCATAGTCCTTATCTTCATACTCATAATAGGTTTTCTCTTTATAGAAGAAAATATCTTCATCATAGACAATCGTGCTATTTGGGAAGTTTTCTTGATAATAATTCACATAAGCCCTTTTTCTTGTATCCTCTATAATTTGTGGTTCTTTAATAACCCCAATTAATTGTTCACCATAATAAACTTTAATTACCTCAACAGGTTCATCATACATCCCAACTATATTCTGATGGACGACAGCGTTTTCATCCAAATAATCAACATTGTTTGCCGTTGTTCTATTATTACCTAAATTAAAGTATGCTAAAGCAACAGCTAATATAAGAGCCGCAAAAACTAACATTGACTTCTTATACTGTCTATTCATACCTTGTCTCCTTGTTATAGAAACGATTTAAGTTTGGCTGGAAGAATACATCAACATCACCAATTTGGCCATTACGATGCTTGGCAATAATTACTCTTACGTTAAAGTAAGCATCATTTGGTTGTTCTTCCTGTTCCTCAGTGTTTTCATTAGAAACAGCTGAGCCTGGTCGATATAAGAATAAAACTATATCAGCATCTTGTTCAATTGATCCCGATTCACGTAAATCCGATAACATCGGCTTGTTGTCGCCTCTTCTTTGTTCAACTAAACGCGACAATTGGGACAATGCAATTACTGGCACATTCAGTTCTTTCGCCATAGCTTTCAAGCTACGGGAAATCTCTGATACTTCTTGTTGTCTTGAATCACTACGATGTGATGGAGCAATCAATTGTAAGTAATCAATAATAACTATATCAAGTTTTTTTTCTTCTTTTAGTTTACGGCATTTTGCGGCTATTTCACTTACCTTAATAGTTGGACTATCATCAAAGAAAATATTAGCATCAGCAATTTTCTTAGCCGCATTATTAATCTTGGCATAATCATTGTCAGTCAGATTCTTTCCTCTATTAATGCTTGTACCATCAACTTGAGAACTAGCTGAAAGCATTCTCATCGCTAATTGCATTGTAGGCATTTCTAAAGAGAAAATAGCTACACTTTTCTTGTAATCTGTAGCTGTATTCAAAGCCATGTTTAAAGCAAATGCTGTCTTACCAACTGAAGGTCTTGCGGCTAAAATAACTAAATCACCCTTTTGAAAACCATTGGTATAGTTGTCTAACAACTTATATCCACTTGGTACTCCAGTCATGCCTTGTTGATTCTGTAACATCTTAATTTGTTCCATGACATTCGCAATTGCTTTATGGCTATCAATTAGGTTGTCAGAACGGTCTTCATGTCTGGTAATGGACAAGACATTGGCTTCAGCTTTAGATAAAACATCTTTATAGTCAGCACTATTATTCTGTGACTCATCAATTGTTTCATTACAAACATCAATTAGTTTACGTAATAGGGCTTTTTGTTTAATGGTATCAATGTAAAACTCAATATTGTGTGTGCTAAATGGGAAATCAGCTAGCTCTGTAATATATTCAGCTCCACCAACCGCACTTAAAATATGAGTGTCATTAAGCCTGGTTATTATGCTTGTAACATCAACTGGTTTTTTCTCATCATTCAAATCGTTAATAGTTCTATATATCTTGCGGTGTTTATCCAAATAAAAATCTTCAGCTTGCAAGTCTTTCTCATAAGCCACAAATATTTTATCTGGATATACAATAAACGAACCTAATAAACTCTGTTCCGCATCAACACTATTTGGATACTGAGGCATAATAACTCCTCCTATTCTGCTTTAATCTCAACATGAATTGTTGCAATTACATCTTTAAACAACTCTACTCTAACATCATGGTGACCCAACTCTGTCAGATTATCATTATCAATAATCTTCCTCTTATCTACTTGAATCTTATGGTCTTTTTGAAGTTTCTCAACAATCTTACTTGTTGAAATAGAACCAAACATTTTTCCTTCTGTCCCAACTTTTGTCGTAAACAACAAATTCAAAGACTCTATTTTCATTTTAACTTTTTCAGCTTCTTCCTTCAATTTTTGCTGATTAGCTTTATCGTCATCTTTTTGTTGTTGGAGGATTTCCATTGATTTCTTTGTTGCTTCTACAGCTAAGCCATTACGAATCAAAAAGTTACGGCCATAGCCATCTGCCACCTCTTTAACTTCGCCCTTTTTTCCAAGGCTTTTAACATCACTCAGTAGTATCACTTTCATCTGTATTAGCTCCTTCCAAATAATCATCTATCGCATTCAATAATTCAGTTCTTAGTTCTTTGGTTGAAGTGTTCTTCTTTTGCACTCCAGCAGCCGCAAAGTGTCCGCCGCCACCAAGCCCTTCTAAAATGATTTGAACATTTACATTACCATTTGAACGACCTGAAACCGCCCACGTTTCATCATCAATTTGAGCTATCACAAACGAAGCGTCAATATTTTTGATGGATAAAACAGTATTAGCAACTTGTGCTATGAGGGTTCTTGAAATAATCCCTTCAGTTTCAGGCAATGCCGCAACAGCTATATTGCCATTGATAATTTCCGAATAATTCAAAACCTTATTTCTTTCTTCAAAGTTTTCATAGCTTTCTTTGAGCCATTCATTTGATAAAGAAATATCAGCACCTTCTCTTCTCAAGTAAGCGCACACTTCAAAGCTTCTGCTTGAACATCTACTTTTGAAATTATCAGTATCAACCAATAAGCCCGTATACATATATGTAGCTTCGAAAACGTCAAGTTCAACACGAGCTGGTTGATATTCGATTAACTCTGTTACAATTTCCACCGTTGAACTCGCTGCTGGTTCATTGTAAATCATCATTGCTGGAATTGTGCTTTCTTGTTTTC
>CADBLN010000073.1 GCA_902795525.1 uncultured Erysipelotrichaceae bacterium
AGATATTCTTGCGAGTGATGGTGAATATCAAGACGCATATATATTAGGAATTAATAAACCGGTAGAAGCTTTTAAAGGAGAAGTCATTGCAATCATACATAGATTGAACGATGTAGAAGATAAATTGGTGGTATCGATACCATCTGTTGAATTTAGTGATAAAGAAATAAAAGAACTTACCAATTTCATTGAGCAGCATTTTGAAATTGAAATAATTCGGTAAATTATTGTATATGTTTTAGTAGGGATATAGGACACTATAAAATTCACGATAAAAAGGATTATAGGATGACAATATTTGTCATCCTACACCCACATATATTCCAGATTTTACACTCAAATATATTTTGTCGGAGATAACTCAATCGAGACAAAAATATCAATGAAATTAATGAAAGTCATTGCTTTTTTGTAGAACACTGCTCTATTACCAATGTAATTATTGATGTATAATGAATAAGAAATTGAGGTGTCTGTATGCGCTATCTAATCGCTTATGTCATTGGTAAACTATTGGGTGTAATTGGCAAGTTAACAAATCGTGGTAGCAATTTACCAGGTGAGATTGCTCTTAAGATTTGCCCTGATCTTTTTAAAAGACTCCATCCTACTGGAACAATCATCGCAGTTACAGGTTCCAATGGTAAAACTACAACCGCAAATATGATTTCATTTACGTTAGAGAAGATGGGATATTCGGTAGTTAACAACGCTAAAGGTTCAAATTTAAGTGGTGGAGTAGCTACCAGTTTGTTAAATGCAGCTTCTTTTAATGGTAGTGTGGTGAGTGAATATGTTGTACTTGAGGTTGATGAACGATACTCGCCAATTATATTTAAGGACTTTCAACCAGACTATTTACTTGTTACTAATTTATTTCGCGATCAATTAACACGTAATGGGAATGTAGATATTATTGTTGAAAAACTTCAACAATCTATAAAGAATAATGTTAAGCTGGTACTAAATGGCAATGATCCAATTAGTGCAGATATTTTGAAGGAGAATAAGCGAGTCTATTACGGTCTTGCTAGGACGGCAGCATCAACTGATGAGTCAGTCAATATTACTCATGATGCTAAGGCATGCCCAAGATGCCATGGTAAAATGCAGTATGATTATTATCATTATAATCATATAGGATTTTATACTTGTCAAAATTGTGGATATCACACTCCTGAATTTTCTTATTTCGCAAATCAAGTTTCACTCCAAGATGGAACCTTCATGGTCAATGGTATTGATTGTAAGACATCTTATGTTGCCCCATTTAATATTCTCAATATTACTGGTGCTATTGCTGTAATGGTTGAAACTGGCTTACCAATTGATGAGGTTTGTGAAAGCATTTCTGCCTTTACCATCATGAAACAGCGTTATGAAGAGTTTAATATTAATGGTCGTAAGGCGATAATGATACTTTCAAAAAACCAGAATCCGGTAAGTTTTGATCAATCAATTTCCTATGTTTTGGATCTTAAGGATAAAAAGAAGTCGGTCATCATCGTCGTTAACAACATTAACCATACTCACCAAAAGGATACTACGTGGTTATATGATATTGCATTTGAAAGACTTGTAGGTCATGTAGAAAGTGTAATCTGTTGTGGGCAGAGAGCCTTTGACATGGCTGTTAGAATGAAGCTTGCTGGTATGGACGAAAACCAGGTTTTAATCAGTGAAAGTGTTGGCGAGGTTAAAAAGTTGGTTGAAAATAATGAAAGCACACTATGTATCTTAACTGAACTATATGATGCAAAAAGCATTTTAAAGGCGATAAGAGGTTAGCAATATGAAAGAAATAAGAATTTTATGGCTATATAGTGATTTGCTGGACTTATATGGAGATAGTGGGAATATCCGTATTCTTCAGTATTATCTTAATAAACATGGGTTTGATGTTAGTGTTGATTCTATTGGAATCTTTGACCAGCCTAATTTTGATAAGTATGATTTCATCTATTGTGGACCTGGAAAACTAAAGAACCTTATTAGTGCAAATGAACATTTTAGAAAGCACAAGGAAGAATTCAAAAAAGTAGTAGAAAAGGGAATACCAATCTTATTCTGTGGCTCAGCAATTCTATTACTTGGAAATAAGTTTAGGGATTCCATAGGTAATGAATATGAGGCTTCTGGAGTTTTTGATTTCACTGCAACGGATATGGATCAAGTAATGACAGCAGATATTATTACAGAGTGTGATTTCTGTGATAGAAAAATCTATGGATTTATAAATCGCACTGCCAAAATTGATGGTGAAACAGCAGATATTCTAAGACATGGATATCATGATAAAAGTTTATGGGCTACATTTCTAATGGGGCCATTACTAGTTAAAAATCCAGACTTGCTAATTTGGTATTTTGAAAAAATAACCGGTATTAAACTGGACATGAGTGGTACTCTAGAAGAAGAAGCATATTTAAAAACAATCAGTGAATTTGAATAATAGAAAATAGGGGAGAGTGTTAAAAAAGTGTGTAAGCTGTATCGGTTTCACCGATTCATTAACTTACACACTTAGTGTTACACTTTTTTATATTTTCTAGAAACACAGAGAATAACAATTGCGATCAATGATGATAATACCATCATTGTTTCATATAACATAATGTTATTGTAATCACCTGTTTGAGGGACATCTATTGATGTCTTAACCCACATTGCATACAGCGTTGTTTTTGCTTCTAATAAGCTAACTGTATCATTTGGTTGATAAGCTGTTCCACTTCCATCTGGCTTGGTATTCCAACCAATAAAAGTATACTTATCTCTGATGTATTTGTTTTCGGCAACACCATGAGCAGTATTATACTCATCAACAACAGTATCATTACTCATGGCAGTAGCATCATCAACCTTAATTGCATCATTATTATCGTTTGGATTGTAGACGAGTCTCGCATTAACAGTTAGATAATGAAATGTTTTTCCTGAAATATCCAAACCAGTTAAATCCTTTAGAATATCATCGCTTAAAGTGCTGTCGGTGTTCTTTTTACTCATAAAGTATGAATATTCTGTTGGGTCTTCGCTAGTACCTAAAGCAGATGCATCATGATAATTTGGATAATCATCTTTGTCAATTTCTCTATCTTTGTTATCCTTACCGATAATTGCATCACCATTACCTAATCCATCTGTTTTAGATGCTCCTCCAAAATAACGGGCATATCCTTGAAGTGGTTGATCAGCTTCGACTTGGGTCGATTCAATTTCAATAGTTGGGGCTGGCCCTTGAGTATTCGCATTGATTGCCCAGCCAGTTTCCCCATAGAAAACTGGTCCTTCTTTTATACTTTGGCCATTAACTTTTTTTTCTTCATAACTAATCTTTTTAAGACTACTATTATATACTCCTAAACGACCTGGTCTTGATCCATAATTTATATATACAGCATTTCCTTTTGAAGCATATGTTCCACTCTTTATTTCCTCTATCACACCACCAACAGATAGCCAGATAGCTCCATAATTACTATGAGTAGAATAGAAATGATTTCCAGATAAAATACCTAGTTCTGCATCTTGTTGTACTCCAAGGGCATAGCCTCCCGCGGTTATTGTCGTATCCTTCATTATATCTAATCTTGGTTTATAGTTATCATCAGCAAATAATGGGTCATTTAATACGTTCCAGCCAAGCCTCATTGGATATGTTCCGGTGGCACTAAAGTTGCAGCCTGATATTTCCTTGATTGGTCCAACCTGATAAGCGACAAACGTAATTCCCGAAGCCTTCTGTTCGACATTGATTTTTGAATCTTTAATATAATCTATCTTGCCAGGCTGCATATTTACACCATATACTCTTCCCGATCCGCTGACATTCATGGAGGAATCAGAAAACGTTCCTAATGATGCTTTATTAATGCTAAGACCAAATGCACCGGTTTCTCCTTTTACATCGATCTCTGTAGCATCTATTTTGCCTATGCTTCCGCTGCTGATTGATATTCCTATCGCTTCGGGTAAAGATACTTTGATTTTGCTGCCTTGAGAGATGCTACCTATGCTTCCTTTACAATCTATTCCATAGCCATAGATCGAACTTTCACCCTTTACCAGGTTTATTTCTGTTTTGAGTATATCTTCAATATGGCTGCCATCCAAAAGGGTTATTCCCCTGTATTTTGCACCGATATTGCTTCCTTTGATTGTTCCGATGTGTGCCGCATCACCAGTCATATAGATACCATGGCCATGATTATTTACGATAAGGTTGCAATCTTCAATTGTGTTGATATAGGCATCTTCATGCCCGCTTGTGCCTTTTATATAGATAGCTCCGCTTGGGTCATAATTTCCGTTGCTTGTGAACGTGCAGTTTTTTATCGTACCGATGCCCGTTTCCGCGTCGGCAGAGCTTAGGATACGTACGGCGCTGTATCTGGTGCGGTCGTTTGTCACGGATCCGTCGGTATGTTTATCCAGATTTGTAATTTTCGAATCCGAGATACTTCCGATTTTTGATCCGGTAGTAACAACGAGGCCACCCACACTAGCTTCTATGCTAGAGTTATTGATACTTCCGATTTCAGAACCAGTCGTAATATATATGGCACTGCGGTCACCTGCCACGAAAACATTATCTATTTCATCGATACTCGCTCCGTCCTGCAGATAAAGACTGTAATCTGTTCGAAATGAATTGTTTATGATTTCAGAATTCTTTATATAATCGACATGAACACCTACTCCAATCAGATGAATTCCATGATTACACAAGCTCGTTGTAAATGTAGAGCCGTCGATTTTGATATTGACTGGGTTTTCCTTTGCCCAACTGCTCGCATAGATGCACGCGTCTCCGTTTGTTGTGTGATTCATGCTGAGTCCGGGATTGATCTCCAAATCTCCGCTTTCTATGCTGATCTGACCATCCATGGCGATGGTGTTGGTTGTTTCTGGCTCACCAAACTGTAGTTTACCTCCACCGGAGTAGCTGATGCTTCCGTTTATGCCTGCATCATTAGAGCCAGAAAGGATAGTGACATTGATATTCTTTGCGATTTTTAGAGGTGTCCCTGCCATATATCCAGCAAAGACTTCACCTGTTACGGTCAGAACAATACTGCTTCCATCTGAAAGAGTGTTCACTGCCTGGTAAAGACTTGCATAAGTGTTCCCGTTTTCGTCCTGAACGCTTCCTGCTGCATATATAGGTGTACTAAATATCGGAAGGGTAGCTAGCGCAAGAAGTATCGTAAGCGCTATTGAGTTACATTTCTTTTTCATAAAGTTATCTCCATTACCAAACTAAAGAAAGAGCATAAGTGATTATAATAATGTTTATTATCTATGTTATGTTTTACATTATACCATACTGAACAAACATAAGGGAATCGAGTTACTATCTTACAAGTAGGGAAAGAAACAAAGTCATCACATAACTCGTTACAGTTATCATGCCTACATCCCTTACAAAGCCCATTAATACAATGTGTACACAGACGTTTCTTATCACAAGTAAGTTGTTTACCACATTTATTGTGTTGATTACTTCTAATTCTTACCTGGCGATGTTTAACAATATCATTGCGAATAGCTTTATCTGATTTGCCTAGTTGGGAAGAAATACTCTTTAATTTGATATCTGGATTATTCAATGAAGATTCAATTATTTTACGATCATCAATTGTAAGATGTTTATAAGACTGTTTGACATAGTATTATGCCTCCTTTCATTTCATTC
>CADBLN010000074.1 GCA_902795525.1 uncultured Erysipelotrichaceae bacterium
ACTTGGTAAAAAAGTATGGTTATAAGCCAACGATAGCTAAGGAACTAATTCAAAACATGTATTATGTTGAAGATAAGGAATATGGCGTTGAAAAGCTGGATATTCTTGTAAGGCATAAAAAAGAATTAAAAGAGCAAGGTCTATTAATCTTCAATAAACTATTTGAAGGATACATTTCTAAATGGAATAAGGTTGTAATAGGTTATGGAAGGCTGGATAAGTTTACAGCCAGTTTCTTAGATGGTGAAGTAGTTGAATATCCATATGTTGAGAAGGAATATGAAGTATATAAGTTTACCCAAATAAATGATGAAGTTGAATTCATTTACAATAAGATTGCTGATTTGCTGGCTCAAGGAGTGAATATAAACAATATTTATGTGATGAATGCCAATGAAGAATACGCAAACTACTTTAAGAGATACAACACTTATTATGGTTTTGATGTTGTTTTAGAAAGCAGTGATTCAATCGTTGGGACTCAATTGTGTCAAAAACTATTAGAACTAGTTGATGATAATGGTGTTGAGACAATGTTCAACTATTTAAAGGAATATAACAGTCTTGTTGCTGATAAGCTTAAGGATGTCTTAAATAGATTTAGTGATATTGACATTAAAGAAAACAAAGAACTATTTTATGGGGAATTACTAGCAACATCTATACCTCAAGATAGTTTTACTGATGTAGTTAAGTGCATCCCACCAATGAGTTTTGTGGATGATCAAGACCACATCATTCTGTGTGGCTTTAATGATGCGTATCCAAAATACAAATTTGATACAGACTACATTACTGATAATGTTTGTGCTTTAGTTAATGTTAATAGTTGTGAGGAAGAAAACATCGGGATTAAAGAGAATACCATTAACTATTTATCGAGCATAAAAAACCTGTATATTTCTTATAGTGAAAACACAACATTTAATACTCATAACAAATCTCCGCTAATGGATGAACTCAAAATAAAAGAGGTGGCATACCAAAAGCCATTTAATTATTCTGAGAAGAAGAACATGGAAACCTTGTCTTTTGCTTTAGACCAGTATTCTAAATATGGGGAACAAGAAGATTCTTTGGGTTTGTTGTATGGAAACTATGGTGTAGGGAGCTATGCAGATTATGATAACAGGTTCAAAGGCCTAAGTAGTGAACAGGCAAACAGTATTGGTAAGGTTACTTTAGCTTATACTTCAATGAATACATTTTATCAATGTTACTACAAGTATTATTTAAATAACATATTAAAGATAGACAGTTCAGCTAAAAGCTTAGCCATTAGTGTTGGTAATATATATCATAGCGTTTTAGAAAAAGCCTTTGATGATGGTTTTGATTTTGAAGAAGTATTCAACGAAGAGTATGCCAAGATTTCTAAAAATGGCATTACTAATAAAGATGCATATTTCTTAAATTCATTAAAAGATGAATTGAAAGAAGACATTGAGGTCTTGAATGAACAAAGAAAGCAAATTGGTTTAACAAATGAAATTTCAGAACAAAAGGTTTCAGTTGAAATTAATGACAAGTTAAACTTCTTTGGTAAGATTGATAAAATCTTTTATGACTTTGTTGGTGGCAGAGCACTAGCGGCCATTGTGGATTACAAGACGGGAAGCACTAATATTGAGCCTTCTCATTTCCAATTTGGCCTAGATGCCCAATTACCTGCCTATATGTTCTTGATGAAACATTTCCCTAATTTTGAAGGTAAAGAAGTTGAGTTCTGCGGCTTTTATCTTCAACATATTTTAGATACGAGTATAACTACTGACAGCAATAAGTCTTTATATGAGACTAAACAAACTAACATGAAACTAAAAGGATATACAACTTCAAATAAAGAAAGGCTGAAGTATTTTGATAGTGAAATTACTGATGGTCAATATAGCAGCTTTATTAGGGGATTAAGAATCAAAAAAGATGGCGATTGGGATTCGGCTTCAAATATTATTTCAGATGAAGAAGTTGAAGAATATATCAAGATGATAGAAGAAAAGATTATTGAAGCTGGTAATATGATCCAAGCAGCTGATTTTGGAATTTTACCTGCCTTTATTGATGGAAAGAATCAAGCGTGTACGTATTGTCCATATGGTGATATTTGTTATCGAAGGTCAAGTGATAGACGCGATTTTGTGGTAAAGGGAAAACAGGAGGATGATGAAGATGCCGAAATGGACTGAGAATCAAGATTTAGCTATAAAAGATAAAGGCCATAACATCATCGTTTCAGCAGGTGCAGGAAGCGGAAAAACTGCAGTTCTTTCACAACGTGTTTTACAGCATATTCAAGATGGCTGGGATATCAATAGATTATTGGTTTTGACCTTTACTAATTTAGCAGCCAAGGAAATGAAAACCAGAATTAGAAAAGTAATTCTTAAAAATGAAAATGGTGTTTTAACTGAAGACAGAAGAAAAGATCAGCTTAATAAGATTGATGGTGCTTACATCATGACTTTTGATGCGTATGCATTAGCACTGGTAAAAAAATATCACATTATGTTGAATGTTGATAGTGACATCAATATTATTCAAGGCGATATTTTAGGAATAAAGCAAGAAGAAATCCTTGATGAAATTTTTGAAAGCAGATATGCAAAAGGCGATCCTAAATTCTTGAATATGGTAGGTGCTTTTTGCGTTAAGGATGATTCCAATATTAGAGATTGGGTTAAGTCAATATATAGAAGTGTTAAAAAGAACTATGATGTTAATAGTGTTCTGGATAATTATTCACAATATTTTACTGAGCAATGGGCTAACACACTATTGAGTAAATACAAAGCCGCCATTCTTGATAAACTAGGTATCTTAAAAGTCTATAGATTAGAATTAAAGAAGGTCTGTAATCAACAGAGTTATTTTGATGTTTTAGATACAATCGCAAACTGTAAAGATTATGAAAAGCTGAAGGATGTCATAAATATAAGTTTTCCACGGCTAAATTATAGTGATGCAGATGAGGAGACTAAAAATAAAAGGGGTAAAATAAGAGACAGAATTAAAAAAACCATTGAAACCATTAAAAAAGATTTGGTTGAGGATCAAGAGTTAATAGATAAATATCTTTCAACTCAAGATACAGTTGAAGCCATGGTGTCTTTGGTAAAAGAGTTTTATGAGAAACTGCAAGCTTATAAAACTTCATTGAATTTATATGAATATGAAGACATTTTTAAGATGGCCATAAAGATAGTAAAAGACTATCCAGATATCCAAAAGGAAATGAAGGAATACTTCAGTGAAATTATGGTAGATGAATACCAGGACAACAATGACTTACAAGAGATGTTTATTAATTACATCGCCAATGATAATGTCTACTGTGTTGGTGATATAAAACAATCAATCTATCGTTTTAGAAATGCTAATCCTAAGATTTTCCAAAGCAAGTATGATGCTTATAAGAATCATCAAGGTGGTGAGTTGATTTCCTTGCTGGATAACTTTAGAAGCCGTGGAGAAGTCTTGGAAGACATCAACTTAATCTTTAGTCGCCTTATGGATAGTGAAGTTGGAGATGCTCAATATAATCAAGGTCATGAAATGAGTTTTGGTTTAAAAGTTTATAACACTTTACTAAACTGGGTTGGCAAAAAAGAAAAGGATAACAATAATCATTTAGAAATAATTAGCTTTGACTATAGTAAAAAGGAAGGTTATGGTGTTGATTTTACTAGAGATGAAATAGAAGCTTTCATTATTGCGAAAGACATTCAAGAAAAAATTGAGAATGGTTATGAAGTATATGATGTCAATCTTGAAAAGATGCGCCAAGCCAAATACAGTGATTTTTGTATACTGGTATCTGTTTCAACAAATTTTGACATGTTTAAACAAGTATTGACATATCACCAAATACCTTCAGTTTTAATTCAAGATGAGACTATGGACAATAGTGATTTGTTAACTGTGATTAAAAGTGCTTTTAAGGTTTTAGATAGCCATTGTCGTAAAGACTATAGTGGTGATTTCAAACACAACTTTATTTCTTTAGCAAGAAGTTTTGTGGTGGAAATGAGTGATGAACAAATCCATGATGCCATAACTAAAAACGCTATCTTTGAAACAAGTTTAATGGAAAAGATAAATAAGATATCTAAGGGAATTGAATCAAAGAGCAGTAGTGATATTTTGGACGAAATAATTAAAGAGTTTGATATTTATGATAAATGCATAAAGATAGCTGAAGTTAACAACAACTTGGTTAAGATAGATTATTTGTATCAAATGGCTCATCAGCTAAACAACCTTAACTATAGCTACAAGCAATTTGCGGAATACTTAAATGATTTATTCACAAAAGTAGATAATAAACAACAACCTACCTACAGTAATAATGAAGGGGAAGTTAATGCGGTAAAGATCATGACAATCCATAAGTCTAAGGGTTTGGAATTCCCGGTGTGTTATTATCCTAGTTTTGACCGTCAATTCAATGAAGAAGAATTAAAGGGCTATGTTGATTTCAATAAAGATTTAGGTTTTGTGGTTCCTGAATTTGATAGAGTATTTGGAGTTAAGCGTACCATGATAGATACAGTCAGGAAAAATCAAATTCAAAGAGATATGATTTCCGAACAGATTAGATTACTCTATGTCGCCCTTACAAGAGCTAGAGAAAAGATGATTGTAATATATCCTGCTGAGGATAAGCAAGTTGATAATTCTAGTGGTGTTTTGGAAAGGGCAATCAGGTTAAGATTTAAGAGTTTTGCGGACATGTTGAATTCTATTTATCGTGATTTAAGCAGGCTTAGGATTGAAGCTGATTTAGATAGAGTTGGTTTATCTAAAGACTACACAAGTAGTTCTAAACTAGAATTGAATAAGATTAATAAAAGTAATGAAAAAATTGTTTTAAAACAATATTCTGCAGTTGCATCTCAAAAGATTTCCAAGGAAAGATTCTCCAAAGATAGTGGTTTAATAGATAAAGAAACAAAGGCTAAGATGGACTTTGGAACCATGATGCACTATTACTTAGAAGTGTTGGATTTTGTTGATCCTGATTATTCAGTTTACGAAGAGAAATATCGTCACAAATTACAAAGCTTTTTGAACAATGAATTAATGAAAGATGTTGCGAAAGCTAAGGTATATAAAGAGTATGAATTTATCTATAATGATGACGGTCTTCAAAAACATGGGTTCATGGATTTATTGTTGGAATATGATGACAGATTTGTGATTATTGATTATAAGCTTAAGAACATTGATGATGAGAATTATCAATTACAGCTTAAAGGTTACAAACAGTACTTAGAGAGTATTTCTGATAAAAAAGTAGAGTGTTATTTGTACAGTGTGATGGATGAGAATTATCAAGAAATAGTCTAGTGCTTCACAAGTTTGAAAGTTTGTAAGAAGAATGTTTTTAGTCTATAATGATATTACCTTAATTATAGGGGGTAGGTATGGCAATTTATAACATATTGAAAGAGAAGGAATTTTATCCTCCCACTGCCCACCACAACCACTTTTATAATGGCCCTTTAAGGGAATACATTGAAAGTAGTGAGAATAACTATCCTGGATACAATGAATTATTTGAACGTCTCTTAGAAGTCAATAATACCTTGTATGTTTGTGCACAGTTACCAGTAGAAATTAATCCTAAGACAATTTCTAACCAAATCATTCATTACAAGGATGCTTTTAAGATTGAGCATGGAAGTATAACTGTTCCGCTCATTATTTATTGGCAAAGTGATGAGCAAGATAAAGCAATTCTATTTAGCGATTCTTCCTATATAGAAGCAAAAGGTTTGTATTTCTGTTTAACAGAACCAGATGCTGATTTTGGCAGCTGCCGTAATGAAGTTTTAGCTTTAGTGATTGGTGAAGAATACAGCACTGATATCCTTAAGGCCTTCAATGAAATGAATGGCAATCAGCGTGCTGTTGGAGCCATCCAACGTTATCATGACCACAAGTATTTAGCAAACGTTGACGATATGAAGGAAAAAAGTGTTGAATTAGCTCAATCAATACTTGATTATGCAGTCGATACTTTACCAACAATAGAAGAAAAGGGTGCTTTGATCAACCAAACAATTGGACGTATTTTCTTGATTAAAAAATCGGTTTATGTCCAGTATATGATGACCAAGGACATTTTAATGAATCGTCATGAGGGAGATGTTAAAAAACAAAGGCAATTTGCGAAAGCTTATGCTACTGAGATACCAATCATTTCCTTATCGGCTTTGTGGCGCGGCTCAACTCAACAAGAAAGCGAAGAAACAAACATCACTGAAGAGTGATGTTTTTCTTTTTGAGTGATATACTATAGTAAATTGAGGTTAAAACAATGATAGGTTTTTTAAAAGATTTTGGACAATATATTTTAATGGCTATAGCAGTGATAGAAGCATTACTGGTATTTGGGTTGTTTTCTGAACTTTTCCAAGTAAAGAAGTTTGTGGTATTTCTCACTATAGTTTTTACTTTAGGCTTGTTTTTTTCAAACGTTATGCCTACAATAATCCGTTTTATTGGAGAAACATCTTTGACACAAAGCTTGAGTCACTATAGCTATGTAGTTCATGGAGCACTTGCAGGCTTATTGGTTATTATTAGCTTGTATTTGTTGGAGCCAACAACAGGGGGGCAGCTTATGGCTTGGGGCATTGGCTTGTTATTAATGGTTGTTGGTACAGTAACTGCTTGGTTTAGTCCTATTGAAAAGGTTGAAACAGCAAATATAGTCAGATATGTTGCTGGTAGCTCAACACCAACATGGATGAATATTATTAGCTTTGTTTTACCTATTATCTCAATAGCTATGTTGCTGTTGGCAGGTATTGCCATATTTAGTCAAAAGAAGAATGTAGTTGTCATTTTAGCTGCAATCTTATTAATTGTTCCATACGCTGTAGTACCTTTAACAGATACTCAGGAATATTCGTTCTTAATTCATGGAATTGCTGAGTTATTGATGATTGTATTTTTGTTGGGATATTATAGTTCACTAAAGAAAGAAGTTTGAGATAAGGAAACCATGAGGTTTTTGATTACCATTATTCAATTAACATGGGGATTAGCTCAAAGCCTATTGGGCTTCCTTTTGTTTTTGGTGAATATTAAGCACAAACATTATTGGTATCGCAATTGCATTGTGACTGAATGGGCTAGTGGCAATGGCTGTTCTTTAGGGCTTTTTGTTTTCGTTGAAAATGGACTTCGCTTTAAAGATAACATCATCAAGCATGAATATGGACATTGTATCCAATCGTTAATCTTAGGTCCTTTGTATTTGTTGGTGATTGGCTTACCTTCATTTATGTGGTGTAATGTTCCTTATTTTGAAACATGGAGGGGGAAAAGAAAAATTTCATATTATTCCTTTTATCCCGAACGTTGGGCGAATCTGCTGGCAGACAAGTATATTAGGGAAAATTAAGTTATTCTTTAAAAAACTTGCTTATCTTGTACTAATTAAGTAAAATAGTATTTGCCAATTTGCCCTCTTAGCTCAGTTGGATAGAGCATACGCCTTCTAAGCGTACGGTCGAGCGTTCGAGTCGCCCAGAGGGCGCCATTTGGTTAGATAGTGATGTTGAAAGTAAACAACATCACTTTTTTGTGTTTGGAATAAATCTTCTTGTTTTCGGAAAAACTATCCGTAGTGGATAGTTAAGCATCTTGTATAATGAGGGTGAAGGAGAAACCCAATGATTAGTATTAACAAAGACAAAATTGGAAATCTCATCATTAAACTAAGAAGAAACCATAACTTAAGTCAAGAAGAAATGGCTTCGATTTTACATGTTAGTTCAAGAACAATTAGAAATTGGGAAAAAGGAATATCCTTGCCTTCAATGGAAGATGTAGTTTCAATTTGTAACCATTTCAATTTATCTCTTGAAGAAGTGTACGAAGGAGAACTCAATTTAGACAAAGAGTTTAATCGACGAGTAAAGGATATTAATAACGAAATTAAAGATATAAATGAAAAGGTAAATAGTACTGATAATGTCATAAAGGAATTGAATAATGAGTTCCATGGATTTAAAGACCTTTTTAACATGTCTATTTTAGATAACAAGAAAACAACCTATATACTTTTGATTATTATGTTCTTAGCGCATCTTATTGCGGCACTTACAAATTATTTTTGTTTTGCTGTTGGCGTCGTAGATATTCTAATAGCCTTTTTAACCACTTTGGCATACATTTTTGTTTTTACATATTCACTATTTAAGTCAAAAAGAAATATAACATTGTTAACAACCATGTTTATATACACAATTATCGTATTGGTTTTTGAGTATTTTACTGTTCATTTTAACAATTATAGTCCAAGGTTAAACGTATCAAATACTGCAATGCTAGTGAATGGACCTTTGTATGCATTAACAATTTTTAACAGAAAGGATATAAGACTCTTATATATATTTTCAGCAGCTGTCTATTTCTCGTGGATCCTAATTGATGGACAGTTTATGTTGAGTTATTTTGAAAATGAGGTGATAAGAAAGTTTAAAGACTGTATTTTGAAAAAAAGAATAATTATCTATGTAGTGTTGCTTGTTGTTGCGTTAGCTCTTGTGGCGACCTCCATAAGCAATAAACCAGAAAAAGGCATGTATTCATATCACACTGGGAAAATAACTAATGAGGTGAATATGGAAGAAGAAAAAATTGCTGATAGTATATTGGAATACTTCCATGATTATTTTCTTCAGAATAACAAAGAAGACTTACAATTATATGATGAGCAACCGCTTGAAAAAAATAACTTAGAAAGTATAGTTATAATAAAAATTTATGACTATAAAACAATTGGAAATGATGTTGTTGTTTACTTAACCATGTTTGAAGAAGTGCTTTCAATTGAAAATAATGGCGAGAAAACAATTCATAGTGGTTCTAGAATGGAGTGGAAAGTAGTGTTATCAAAGGATACTGATAATTATAGTGTGAAGGATTATGTTAATACAGAATTTTTTGAAACAAACAAGCCAATGAGTTATGAAAACAAATTAAAAAGTATGTTTTCCTTGAAGGCATATGTAAGGTTTAGAAGATGCAACATTATTAAGGTTATGGAAACAATGAATAGAGAGTATGAAAAATCTGTGGCAAGAATAAAGGAGAAAAAATGAAAACAATGAGAGTATTTATTATTTGTGTAGCGTGGGAACACAAATATACCTAAAATCGGAGACCATAACAATATAGCTCTTTGGAACATAACGCTTATAGCTTCGCTCCTTGGAATCTCATTCACAATGATAAGCAGAAAGAGATACAGCGAGTAAGAAGCAAAACATAGTGAAGATCAAGCAGTCAGTTTCTAAATGAATCTGGCTGCTTTTCTTTTGTGAAAATATCCTGCAGGGATTATCGCAAAACGAACGAATATAGTCCGCGCCAACTTAAGTTGGTATAACGTGGAATATCACTGCATTAAAAGTTCTTGATATTTTGTTATAGGATAAGATGATTTTCATAGGAAATGAAATCAACCTTTTTATATTGAGAAAGACAATCAAATAACTTAAAATAGTTATGAATAGGGAGGAATACCACATGATTCTAGGATTAGGCATAGATCAAGTAACAATTAGTACAGTTGAACAGTTTTTGAAGAACCCAAAATACGCAGATGATATCTTTACAGAAGCTGAAAAAGAACTAGCAAGTCAACAAGGCAACCCAGTAGATTTCTTTGCGGCTAGATTCGCTGCTAAGCAAGCTTTTAAGAAATGCTTAGCACCATTTATGAATGACAAAGAATTTAACTATAAGATGATTGAAATCTTAAAGAAAGAAGATGGTATGCCTGCGGTTTATGTTGGTGATGAATTAGCTGAGCTGTTAAAAGCTGCTGGGGTTGAAGAACTACAAGTTTCAACAACAACAGAAGGCGATAACGCTACAGCTATTGCACTAGCTCAATAGTAGATTAAGTTGGAGAAATCCAACTTTTTTTATGTTAAGATAGTGAAAAGGTGATGGATATGAATTTAGAAAAACTAAAAGAAAAGTACGCCTACACTTTAGCAAGGGTTGGATTGAATGTACAAAAAGGGCAAACAGTATTAGTAGAGGCTGCAATTGAAGGGCATGACTTTGTCCCTTTATTTGTGGAAGAGTGTTACAAGCTAGGAGCAAGTAATGTTGTTGTCCATTATTTGGATATTCCTAATATGAAAGTGTCAGCAAAATACAGAAGTGATGAAGATGTTCGCAAGGTTGAAGATTGGGAGTATTTACAACATCAAAAATACTTAGATGAAGGTGCTTGTTACATTAGACTTGAGGGAGTGAATCCAAAATTGATGGAAGACACACCTGAAGAGCAAGCTAATGCGATATTTGCTCATGTTGATGCGGTTAGAAACATTATGCGCCAAGCAAGCAGGGAAAAACATTGCCAATGGTGTATCGCGATGATTCCTACTAAAGAGTGGGCAAATTATATTCTGAAAGATATTCCTGAAGAAAAAAGATTGGAAGAATTATGGAAACTGATTTTACGATTATGTTACATAGATGAAGATAATGACATTGTTGAAGTTTGGAGACAAAAGAAACAAAGAACCTTGGAAAGAGGAAATAAACTTGATGAATTCAACATCAGAAAGCTCCATTACACTTCTAACAATGGCACAGATTTAATTGTGGAATTAACTCCTGATTCAAAATTTGGTCATAGACCAACTAATGATGAAAGAAGGATAGAGTTTAGTGCTAATATTCCAACTGAAGAGATTTGCACTACTCCAGAAAAGTTTGGAACTAATGGTATTGTATTTGCTTCAAGACCATTAGTATTAGGTGGTAAAAGCATTGAGAATTTTGGCTTTAGATTTGAAAATGGAAAAGTAGTTGAAGTCATTGCTGATGAAGGAAAAGAGATGCTGGAAGCCTTGATTAGGATGGATGAGAACGCATGCTATTTAGGTGAGTGCGCTTTGGTTGAATATCATTCGCCAATTTCAATGAGTAAGGTTGTTTACTATACCACACTCATAGATGAAAACGCTAGCTGCCATTTGGCTTTAGGCAGAGGTCTAAGTACAAGACAGCCTAGCGATTCAAAGTATACATTCAATGATTCAGTTATTCATATTGACTTTATGATAGGAACTGAGGATATGCATATCGTTGGAACTACTGAGGATGGTCAAGAAGTTATTGTGTTCGACCATGGAGATTTCGCATTTTAAGCTTCTTTAGGAGTAAAGACTAGTTGAAAGTTCACATTTAAGCCTTCAGCTAGTTTTTTAACGTGCTTAAAGTTGGATAATTGAAAAAAATAATGAGATTTGTAAGAATAATAGTATGGTTGAATTATTAGCTCCTAGTGGTAATTTTGAATGTGTAAAGGCGGCAGTATGCAATGGTGCTGATGCTATCTATTTAGGTGGCAAGCTTTTTAATGCTCGTGCTTATGCGAATAACTTTGATAAAGAGGAGTTGGAAAAAGTTTGTGATTATTGCCACAGCTATGGAGTAAAGGTTTATGTTACTGTAAATACCTTATATAAAAACGAAGAGTTTGAAGAATTAATGCCATTTATTGATGAGTTATATGTAATGGGTGTTGATGCTTTGATTATGCAAGATCTTGGAGCCATTTCTTTAGTTAGAAAGAATTGGCCTGATTTCCCGGTTCATGCTTCAACTCAATTAACCGCAAACTCAATTAAGGATGTAAATGAGTTTGAGGAGATAGGTTTATCTACTGTTGTTTTAAGCAGAGAATTAAATCTTGGAGAAATAAGAGACATAGTTTCTAATACCTCGATGAATGTTGAAGTTTTTATCCATGGGGCTTTATGTGTTAGCTATTCTGGCCAATGCTTTATGTCAGGTGTTTTGGGGAAAAGAAGCGGTAATAGAGGAAAGTGTGCTCAAAACTGTAGACTTAATTATCAATTAAAAAAAGATGGTGAAACTCTAGCGGATGGGCACTTATTATCGCCAAAAGATATATGTACTTTAGATGTTTTACCGCAACTACTTGATAGTGGCGTAGCTTCATTGAAGATTGAAGGCCGGATGAAAAGCGCTGAATATGTAGCGGGGGTTACGGCAATATATCGCAAATACATTGACATGTATTATGAAGACAAAGAAAACTATAAAGTTGATAAGATGGATAGATTAATCCTGCAACAACTATTCAATCGTGGTGGTTTCTCTGAAGGTTACTTTAGGACTCATTCAGGGAATATTATGATGTGTCCAGTTCACCCAAAGAATTGGGGTGTTTATTTAGGCACAGTGAAAGACTATAAAAATGGCGTTGCAACAATAGACATAAATAAAGATCTCAACAATGGTGATGGAATAGAAATATGGACCGATGATGAAGAAGGGGTAGGCTGTTACATAAATAAGCCTTGTCATATTGGCATAAACAAATTGAAAATAAAGGGTGATATTAAAGTTGGGACCAAGGTATATCAAACTTATGATAAAGAATTATTCGATGGGCTGTCTGCAACCTTAAATAAAGAAAGGTTTAAAGTTTCTGTTGCTGGTAAGATTGATTTACATGTTGGAGAAAACAGCAAACTTGATATCACCAATGGGGATATCACTGTAAGTGTTGAAAACGATGTTGTCCAACAAGCACTGAGTCAACCTTTAAGTGATGAACTTATTTATGAGCAAATTTCCAAGATGGGGAATACATCCTTTGAACTTGTTCAACTGGAAATCTATAAAGATGACTCTTGTTATGTGAACAAGAAGATCTTAAATGCTCTTAGGAATGAGGCCTGTGAAAGGTTATTGGAAAAGATTGTTTCTTCGAAAAAAAGACGGAGACAACAATATGAATTTGACCAGCCAACCTATCCACAAGCAAGTATACAAGAAGTCTCAGTTACAGTTAGAAATCTTGAACAATTTGAAACAGTTGTTGAGAGTGAAAAGGTTTCTTTAATCAATTTTGAATATCATGAAGGAATGGAAAAAGAAATCTCCAGTTTAGTTAAGAGAGCACATCAATCAAATAAACAATTGAATTTCAAACTACCAAGAATCTGGCGCAAATACATTTATGATAAGATTGATTTAGCTAAGTTTAAAGAAGTTGATGGATTCTTGATTAGCTGTTTAGGCCATTTAAACAGTGTGAAAGATTTAGGAAAGAAACTATATTTAGACTACACTGGCAATGTCTTAAATGACCATAGTTTTAATTTTTGGATTGAAAAAGGATTAGATATAGTTTCGATGTCACTTGAAAGCAGTGCTAATGAAATGGTTGAGAATGATCATTCTGAAATCTTAGGTTATGGTCAACTGCCATTAATGGTAACCCATCAATGCCCAATTGGTAATTACGTTGGTCATAAAATAAAAGACATGTATTGTGACAGGTATAATCATGGTGAAAGTTATAAATTAGTATCAAATACCAATGAGTTTGACTTGGTTACTGATTGTGGAAATTGTTTATGCACTATATATGGAAAAGCAATTGATGAGACAGCTGCCACGAAAAAGTTTTCCAGTAGATTCATTAGGTTTGACTTTGTGAATGAAACTGGTCAAGAAGTAAATAAAATACTTAATAGTAATAATTCAAATGGTTATTTTGAAAAAGGCTTATTATAAAAAACTCATGCGTTTTTAATTGCATGAGTTTTTACATTTCCTGTGGAGCATCTATGCCTAAAAGTGATAAGGCATTATGCATTGTGATTTGACTTGCTTTTAGAAGACTTAAGCGTTGGTTTTTCAAATCTTCACTATCAGCATTCAAGATTCTGCTAGTAGCATAATAGGCGTGAATAAACTGAGCTAGTTTTTGAATGTAATTGCACATCTTATTTGGAGCTCTATCAGCAGCAGCATTAGCAACAGTTTCAGGGAATGAAGATAGATGTTTAATCAAATCTACTTCTTGGTTACTGGTTAATAAATTGAACTGCTGCACTTCTGCAATTCTTTCAACACTATTTAAAATCTTACAGCTTCTAGCATGTGCATATTGTGCATAGTAGACAGGGTTGTCATTACTTTTACTTCTAGCGACACCAAGGTCAAAGTCTAGATGAGTATCTAAGGCTTTTGTTAAGAAGAAATATCTGGCACTGTCGACCCCAATATCATCACACAACTCTCTAATGGTAACGGCATTTCCAGTACGTTTACTCATCTTAACTTCTTCACCATTTTCCATTAATCTGACCATTTGTATGATATCCACCTCAAGTATGTCTTTAGGATATCCTAAGGCAGTTAAGGCAGCTTTAACCCTTGTGATATAGCCATGGTGGTCAGCTCCCCAAAAGTTAATTAATTTTTGGTAGCCTCTTTCAATTTTGTTGATGTGATTGGCAATATCAGGAGCAAAGTAAGTATATGTACCATCATTCTTAACTAAAACTCTATCTTTATCATCACCAAACTTTGTTGTCCTCATCCATAAGGCATCTTCAGCTTCATATACCAAGTCCATTTCTTTCATTTTCTCAATGGAACTTTCAATTAAACCTGAATTTCTTAAATCTGTTTCGCTTGCCCAAGAATCAAACTCACAACGATAATAATCTAAATCGATTTTGATCTGCTTAAGTTCTCTTGCCTTGCCTTCATTTCTAAAGAAAGCTAATGCTTCCTGTTTATCAACATTGAGGTATTTGTCGCCGAACTCTTCCTTTAATTCTTTGGCAATTTCAATAACATCAGGACCATGATATCCATCATCTGGCAAATCTGGTGTTTGGCCAAACAGCTCTTTATATCTTTCGTATAAGGAAACCCCCAACATGTCTATCTGATGACCAGCATCATTAATGTAATATTCCCTTAAACAATCATATCCGGAAGCGTTGTATAGTCTAGTACAACAATCACCCCAAACAGCTCCCCTGGCATGTCCAAGATGAAGCCTTCCAGTTGGATTGGCGGAAACATACTCTACTAAAACCCTTTGCCCTTTTCCTGATTGATTTTTACCATAATCATCGCCTTGGGAAATAATGGTATTAATGATTTCAGTCATTGCGGTGTTTTTGATTTGAAAATTAATGAAACCAGGGCCAGCAACTTCGATGTCTTCAATGATATCTAATTTGTTTAGTAGTGCTTCTCTTATTTCTTGACCAATTTCTTGAGGATTCCGTCTTAAGATTTTCGTTAGTCGCATTGCTAGATTGGTTGCATAATTCCCTTTGGAGGAATCTTTTGGAACTTCAACCATAACAAAACCTTCTTCCACATCAACTTGGAATCTTTCTTTAACTACCTCTTCTAGTGCCTTGACTAGTTTTTCCTCAACTGTAAGCATAATTTAACTCTCTTTCAAAAATCTATTGATATAATAACAAACTTTAATAGCAGCCTCAACTTTAACAATAGTAATTGGCTTTATTATATTATAGAATTAAGTAAGAAAAGGTGGTTATTGTATGACAGCCATAAATGTTAAAAGTGAGATAAAACCACTAAAAAAGGTTTTGTTACATCGTCCAGGAAATGAGTTGTTAAATCTAACTCCTAATACATTGCAGGAGTTGTTGTTTGATGACATTCCCTTTCTAAAAGTTGCCCAGCAAGAACACGATGCATTTGCTCAGGTCTTACAAGAAAATGGTGTTGAAGTAGTTTATTTGGAAGACTTAATGTGTGAAGTTGTTAATGATGGAGAAATCAAAGAACAGTTTCTTCATCAGTATTTAAGTGAATGTAATTTGAAGAATGAGCGTTTCGTTCAAGCGGCTTTTGAATACTTAAATCGATTTGATGGCAAAGAATTGGTTTTGAAGACAATGGAAGGGGTAAATCTCCATGACTTAAAGGTTGTGGATAATAAAAACTCCTTATATGATTTAACCATTGATACAAACAAGATGGTAATCAAACCAATGCCTAACTTGTATTTTACTAGAGACCCATTCGCTTGTATTGGAAGTGGCATCAATTTGAATAAAATGTATTCTACAACTAGAAGCAGGGAAACAATTTACGCTGAATACATATTTAAATATCATCCTGGTTATAAAGAAACAAAGAAATACTATGACCGATATAATCGTTTCCATATTGAAGGAGGAGATATTTTAAATCTTTCTGATAAAGTTGTTGCGATTGGAATCTCTCAAAGAACAGAAGCTGCCGCTATAGATGTTATAGCTAAGGAGATATTGTTTGATGAAGATAGCAGCATTGAAAGCATCATTGTGTTCCATATTCCTAAGAGCAGAGCTTTCATGCATTTGGATACAGTATTTACGCAAGTTGATTTTGATAAGTTTGTTAT
>CADBLN010000075.1 GCA_902795525.1 uncultured Erysipelotrichaceae bacterium
AGAGCATGGGATTCGAACCCACGGTAGCTGTTAACTACGCCACCTTTCCAAGATGGTGCCTTAAACCGCTCGGCCAACTCTCCAAGGCCTTGAATATTATAACACAAATAAAGGAAAGGTCTCAATTGAGACCTCTACTTTACTGTATTATGAATTAAATCCAGCACTTCTTGAGAAGTTGTACATTGAATTGCTTTTTCAGCTAACTCTTGCATTTCCTTATATGAAAGAGAATTTGCAATCTTGCGAGCTTTCAAAATACTAGTAGCACTCATTGAAAATTCATCTAAACCTAATCCCATCAATACACTTATAGCGTCAGGCTCACCTGCCATTTCGCCACACATTCCAGCCCATTTTCCTTCTTTGTGAGCTCCATCAATAGTCATTTTAATTAAACGTAAGATTGATGGATTGAACGGTTGATATAGGTAAGAAACCTTTTCACTCATCCTATCAGCAGCCATTGAGTATTGAATCAAATCATTTGTTCCAATCGAGAAGAAATCAGCAACTTTGGCAAATTGATCAGCCAATACTGCTGCTGCTGGAATTTCAATCATCAATCCAACTTGAATATTATCAGCAACTGCCACACCCTCTTTGATTAATTTTGCTTTTTCTTCTTCAAAAATGGCTTTGGCACTATTGAACTCATCCAGAGTTGCAATCATTGGGAACATAATGCATAGCTGTCCATAAACGCTCGCTCTTAAAAGTGCTCTTAATTGAGTTCTAAAAATATCGGTTCTATCCAAGCAAAGTCTTATAGCACGATAGCCTAAGAATGGATTCATTTCAGGATCTATTGGCAAATATGGTAACTTTTTATCTCCACCAATATCAAGAGTTCTAACAACAACTCTTTTATTATTCATAGATTCAAGAACTTTCTTATATGCCACAAATTGATCTTCTTCAGTAGGTAATGTTTGAGAATTCATATACAAGAATTCAGTGCGATACAAGCCAATTCCTTCAGCACCATTAGCAATAACACTATCTACATCATCTGGAGTTCCAATGTTTGCTGCTAGTTCAATATGATGACCATCAACAGAAACACTTGGTTGATCTTTGAACGCTTTCAAAGCCAGCACTTCTTCAGCATAGTTTTTTTCAATTTCTTCATACTTTGCGATAGTATCTTTATCTGGATTAATAAACACCTCACCATCTAAAGCATCTAATACTAAAGTGTCACCTGCTTTAACCGCTTCTAAAACACCTTTACAACCAACAATCGCTGGTATTTCCAAACTTCTTGCCATAATTGCTGAGTGGGAGGTTCTTCCTCCAATCTCTGTTACAAAGCCCTTGGCAAATTTTTTGTCTAATTGGGCAGTATCAGAAGGTGTTAAGTCATGAGCCACAATAATGCACTCTTCATTTATTAAAGACAAGTCAGCCATTTCAACACCAACAATGTGATATTTGATTCTTGTGGTTACATCCTTAATGTCTGCTGCCCTTTCTTTCATGTATTCATCATCCATTGATTCAAACATAGCGATATAATTACCAGCTACTGTATCAACAGCATATTCAGCATTACAATTATCAGAAGTAATCATGTTTTTTACTTCATCAGCTAAAGCTGGATCTTGAGCTACCATTAGATGAGCGTCAAAGATTGCTAATTCTTCATCAGACAATCTTCCCTGAGCTTTATTCTTTATGATTTCAATATCCTTTATACTTTGTTCAACTGCTTGGTTGAACTTTTCTAATTCTGTAGTTGATTCAGCGTCTTTTCTTTCAACGTTAATTGCTGGTGTTTCATATTTATATACTTTTGCGATTGTTACACCACTGCTTGCAGCAATTCCCTTTAACATTAAAAATATTCCTCCTAAGTAAATCGTTAATTTAATTCTATCACTAAATTCCAAACGTTTTCAATTGAACAAATCTAAACCCTTATAAGATTTAAAAATTTTTCCATGGCTGCTTGTTTAATTCGATAATACGTTGTTTTTGAATAATAACCTTGCCACCAATTTTTAGGCAAATTATAAATAAATTCGTTCTTAATTATTTCTTGTTCTTCTTTTGGTAATAGTGAAAGTGTGGTATCTACCATTGAAACAAGCTTATCCTCTTGTTCATCATTTAAGACATTTCCAACAACCCTCTTATTTCTCATATTAATGATATACTCAACTAACTTTCTTGTTGTGGTAAAATCTTCCTTTTTCATTAATAATCCCCCTAATAAACTATAGTGGTGAAATTCTATTATTCCTCAAATTATGTTAGAATCTTATGGGTGATAATTATGAATAAACTACTAAAAGAAACTGAAATATATAATGGTCCGGTCTGTCGTTTTACACATAATGAAGTTGAATTTGAAGACGGTAGCACTGGATATCGCGATATCTTACACTTACCTGGTGCTGTAGCAATCATCGCTAACGACCCTCAGGGAAACATATTGTTTGTTGAACAGTTTAGGCATGCCGTAAATGACTACGTCTTAGAATTACCAGCTGGAA
>CADBLN010000076.1 GCA_902795525.1 uncultured Erysipelotrichaceae bacterium
CCTAAAACGCGCTTTAAAGGCTTCATAATATCACCGATAAAATTATATTATATTTGAATTAATTATGTTAGTATTATTCATATGGAAATGTACGGGCTTTTGTTATTGAATAAACCTAAGGGAATTACTTCACATGATTTAGTTGTAAAAGCTAGAACTGCCTTAGGAATTAGTAAAATTGGTCATACTGGAACACTTGATCCCTTAGCAGAAGGTTTGATGATTTTAACTGTCGGTAAGGCGACTAAATTATTACCATACATTGTTGATTATTCAAAAGAATATGTTGCAACTTTGTCTCTTGGCTTTGAAACTGATAGCGATGATATTACTGGCAACATCCTTAAACAGAAAGATGTAGTGTATCCAAGTGAATCTGAAATTAAAGATGCTTTAAAATCTTTTTTGGGTGATTCATATCAATTGCCACCAATGTATAGTGCTAAAAAGGTTAATGGGCAAAAACTATATGAATTAGCACGGAAAAATGTTGAAATTGAACGTGAAGAAGTTTTAATTAACATATCTAATATTGAATTGTTGGAATATATCGAAAACAACATCCGATTTAAGGTTAATTGTTCCAGTGGAACTTATGTCAGAGTTATTTGTAAGGATTTAGCGAAAAAACTAAATAATTATGGATGCATGTCTGCTTTGAAGCGAACCAAGATTAATAACTTTAGTTTAGAAAACAGCTTTACAATTGATCAATTGGAGAGAGGAGAATTCCAGCTTATTAATCCAATTGACATAATGACTAACTACAAGATGGTTAATCTTGATGAATTAACTGATGTTTATAATGGTAAGAAGATACGATTAAACTGTACTGAGGAAATTGTGTTTATAACCCATAATCACGACTTAATTGCGGTATATGAGTTAGATAACGATGGTTATTACCATTGTAGAAGAGGATTGTGGTAATGAAGATAATTGAGTTATCAGCTGGCAAACAATCACTTCTGGAGCCTAGTGTTGGCTGCATAGGCTATTTTGATGGTGTTCATATTGGACACCAAAAACTATTGAAAACAGCCTTAAAACAAGCAAAAAAGCTTCAGATTCCGTTTTCAGTGATAACATTTAACCCTGACCCAATTGAAATCTTTAAACCCTGCTCAAAGCACAAGCATATAACTGATTTGAATACAAAAATGGAGCTATTTTCAAAGTTTGGTTGTGAAGTGGTATATGTAATTAACTTTGATAAGTCATTTTGTCAATTAAGTCCTGATGAGTTTATTGAGTTTTTAAATGAAATTGGTATTAAACATCTTGTGTGTGGTTTTGACTTCAGCTTTGGATATTTGGCTAAAGGTGATACAAAATACCTGTTAAATTCAAAGTTAAAAGACTTTAATGTGGAAGTTATTGGACCCGTTAATATGAATAACGAAAAGATATCATCAACTAGGATTATAAGAAATATTATTGATGGTAATGTAAATAAAGCAATTAAATTATTAGGACATCCTTTAATTATCACCGGAACTATAAAAGATAATATTTTCTTCTCTGATTTATGTGTGCTTCCTCAAAAGGGAAAATACAAAATCATTTTGAATAATAGAGAAGAATTGGTTAATATAGAAGAACAAAAATTTGAAATCAATTACATGGATTCTGAGAGTGTTAAAATTGAATTAGTTGGGAATGTTAATAATTAAGTAATTATGCTAGAATATTAGAGAGGTGGATTATGGCTACTTATATTGTTTCAAAAAATAGGAATAAAGAGACTGGCATTATTGGTCTTTCAACAGCAGTGTTTGAAAGTATTGCTAGTTCTTGTATAAATGAAATTGCCAATATTGATGTTGCTCCAAGTGGAACTTTCCAAAAAAGTGTTGTCTGTAAAGTTGTTAATAAAAAAATTGTACTGACTTTAAATGTAGTTTTAGCAACTGGAACCAACATTAATGATATTTGCACGATGGTTAAAGAAAAAATCTATAACGAAATTGCATATATGACAGGATTTAAAGATACCGTCATCAACATGAATGTTGTAGGCTTTGCTTTTAAATAGGAGAGAAAATGAAGCGTAGGGACCAAAGAATCAAGGTAATGACTTGTGTTTATCAATATCTATTAACAAACAGGTCTATCGATGATATTTTTGATGAGAACATTGATATCGATGATAAAGAATCGATATCTTTTATTGTTGAAAATACCATTGAAACCATTAATCATCTTGATGAGTTGACAAGTTTGATTAAAGAGAAATTGGTAAAAACGTGGGATTTTGAAAGATTAGGCTATTTGGAACAAGCATTATTATTAATGAGTGCTTATGAAATTAAATATACAAATATTGATAAACCTATCATTATTAATGAAGCTCTAGAAATAGCTAAACAATATTGTGATAATGAAGCACCAAAGCTTATTAACGGAGTTTTGGATCGCTTATGATTGATGAGTTAATGACTATATCCACACTCGTTGGATATATAAACAACAAAATCTACAATGATTCTTACTTAAGAAATGTCAAGGTCACTGGTGAGCTTGGCAATTTTAGCAATTATAAAGGTTCCGGTCATTGGTATTTTACTCTAAAAGATGAAAAAGCTCAGATAAAATGTGCAATGTTTAAAGGCTATAACAATAATGTTCAATTTATTCCTAAAGACGGTGATAGCGTTGTTGTTGTAGGTAGTGTTAATATTTATGAAAACAGGGGAGAGCTGCAAATCGTTGTTACAGATATGCAGTTATCTGGCCAAGGAAACTTTTATATTCAATTTGAAAAAACTAAAGCAAAACTTGAACCATTAGGATATTTTGATGAAAATAACAAAAAAGCCATCAAGATGTTTCCCAATCAAATAACTGTTGTAACAGGCGCTAATACCGCTGCTTTACAAGACATCAGAATTACAATTGCCAAAAGATGGCCAGCGGTTGTTGTTAAAGAAGTTTATGCAATTGTCCAAGGAAAAGAAGCAATTGAAAGTATTGTAAAAGCATTGAAAGAAGCTGATAGTCAAGGTTCTGATACCATTATTTTGGCAAGAGGTGGTGGTTCAGTTGATGATTTGTGGTGTTTTAATGATGAAA
>CADBLN010000077.1 GCA_902795525.1 uncultured Erysipelotrichaceae bacterium
ATGTTTTTGCTGCTGTTGGCGTAACAATATCTACACATGTGCAAGCAGCTGCTATAAGCCCCAATATCATACCCCATTAAACAATTACAATGCGGTCTAGGCTTATTTACATGAGTTGGTGTTATTTTATAATTGAGAGCTTTTTCGACAATCTGTTGTGACATACAACCGCTTGTATCTATGCCAAACCTACTCAATTCCTTTCTTTCATAACAACCATGAACTATCATGTCATATTCACTTGCAATTTCTGCGAAGGCTTTAGCAATTGTTTCTTCCTGAGTTCTATTTGGTGCCTTTAAGTCAGGACAGCTTTTTTGTAATTTCTTATATAAATCAATAAAGCTGATGGTTACATCATGAACATAACCATTTAACTTTTGACACATTTCTTCAAACTCTTGAATGTGTCTTTCAACTGTAAATTCTGCAGTCAATAAGATAGGATCATATCTCCAGCCTATGTTGTTTATTCCCACTATTCTTGATAATTTTTTGAAAGATTCGATGACCTTATCTTTTTCTGGCACATTTTCTTCTATTTCCTTGCCATAAGGAGTAATTGAAACGAACCAATATTGATTGAATTGTTTGATTTCTTCCATATGTTTCAACATTGGTTCAGGATTTTTAGTACAAAAAGCCAAACAATCCACAACCTTAGGGTCAAGAATATATTTGGTGACTTGTTTTTGGTTATATGGGTTTCTGACTAGCACATAGCCTTCATGAATCCTGTTGATAAACCATTGGGAATAGAAGGCAGGTATATCTGTTCTAGCTCCTGTATTGATAATCATACTTGTATTATAATACATTTATGATGTACGTTAAGAATTTCTTAAAAGATAATAGTGAACAAGAGTTTAAAGAGTTTTCTCAAAAACTAGCGATTGAAGGTGAATATCCTATTTTAGGAGTGAGGATTCCAATTTTGCGTCAATTTGCTAAGAAGTTAGTTAAGGAACAAGATATTTCAGCTTTAGGCATGTTAACTGATGATAGTTTTGAGGAAGTTTTATTACAGGGTTTTGTGATTGCCTATAGTAAGCTTGCTTTAAATGATAAAAAACAATACATCGACAATTATCTTTCAAAGGCTCATTCTTGGGGATTGATAGATAGCTTTGTGTCAAGCTTTAGTCACCAAGATAAAGAGCTGATGTTTTCATGGTTAGAAGATTACATAAGTAGTGGCGAAACTTTCAAAACTAGATTTGGTTTTGTCATGATGATGAAGTATTTAGATGATGAACATGTGGAAAAGATAGTTGAAGCTGTCATAAAGACCAAGAGTGAAGAGTATTATGTGGAAATGGCTCAAGCATGGTTGTTAGCAAAAATGGCTATTAAATATCCTGATGTGGTATGTGAGTTGCTGGATAAAAAGTGTTTAAATAAGTTCACTCATAACAAAACGATTCAAAAAATGGTAGAATCATATAGTATAGATAAAGACTTAAAAATTAAAGTGAAAGGAAAAAGAGCATGACAAATATACAGATTATTACTAGGTTGTTATTATATTTCGCTTCTTTTGGCTTTAGTTTTTACTGTTTAAGTGGGTTAGATTTAAGCAGGTTGATGTTAAACAGCCCAGAAAGGAATACCAAAGCTACTTTGCTGTTGGTATTTATGTCTTTGGCACTTGGTTTTCTGGTAGCACAGTTCATCATTGCGATTACAAGTTTGTATTAGTGGGGGAAGCATGAAGTTAGTTATAGATTCGTTAGTTAAAAATTATGGTACTGGTAATGTTTTAGATGAAATAAGTTTTGAATTTGAAGAAGGAAAGATTTATGGCTTGTTAGGGAGAAATGGTTCAGGAAAGACAACCTTGTTTAGTTGCCTGGATGATTTGATTCCGACAACTTCAGGCTCTGCCTTTTTAGTAGATGAATTTGGTAAAAAAATTCAGTTGGATGATAGTAATGTTGGTTTGGTTTTGACTGAACCACGCATTCCTGATTTTTTAACTGGATATGAATTTATCAGAACCTTCATGGAGATATGCAATATCAACGAAATAGATAAAATTGATGATTATTTTGAAATAATTTCCTTAAGCAAGGAAGACCAACATAAACTTGTGAAAGAATACTCCATGGGGATGAAAAACAAGATCCAAATCCTAATGTATTTGATTTCCAAGCCTAAGGTCTTGTTGCTGGATGAACCTTTGACATCGTTTGATGTCATTGTCGCAAGTGAAATAAAAGAAATACTAAAAGAGTTAAAAAATGACCATATAATTATTTTTTCTACCCATATTTTAGAGCTAGCAACAAATCTATGCGATGAAATCGTTGTTATTAATAATGGTAAATTAGAATTAGTTGATAACGAAATCATTCACACTTCTGATTTTGAAGAAAGAATTGTGGAGATACTAAGAAATGAAGAATAGTATTTCTCAAAAGATTAAGCGTTTTGACTTAAACCAACAGGCCAATTCGTTCTTTTACTGGCTGTATACTAACTTCATATTCAAACACTTCTTTCATAATGATTTAGTACAGGAATATGAAGCTAAGGAAGGAATTGAGCTGGCTTTAAATTTCTTTAATTTTTTAAAACTATTGAGTAGAAAAATAATCTATTTAATGACCATTTATTTTCTAACTTCCTTTGGTTATGGAAAAGAAAATAGTTTTGGGATTGTTTTTGTGTTATTGACAATTATCGGAAGTACATTAAGGGAAATTATCAATTATGACATAAAGGCATACAACAACATTATACTAATGCATGTTAATCCTAAGGATTATGGCAAAGTTATTATCAATGAATATATTACAAGAGAACTATCAACACTTTTGATTGCCTTTATTGGTATTAGCTACTATCTTCAGCTAAATGTGATAGTTTGTTGGTTGTTTGCTTTTATTTATATAGATATTCATTTGATTGCAGAACATATAAAAATCTTGTTGATGGCGAAGAATAATTATAATCAAGAACAAAAAACGCTGCGTATTATTTTTAACTGGATATTATTGATAATTGTAGGAATTATTATCTGGTGTTTCATCAATAGAATATTCTATTGTGAGAATATCTGGGTGGCATATAGTGCAGCATTGTTTATACCACTTGGCATATATGCTTATTATTTTTTAACCAGTCAAGTTAATTATTCCAGATTGTATAGATATAACCTCAACATAGAAAAACTAACAAATACCTCAGAGGTAATTAATGATGGCAGAACAACAGTTGACTTGGCCGCAATGAGAAAAGGTTTAAGAAATGAAAAAATAGAAACTAAGAAGACAGGTTACGGTTTCCTATTCGATGCCTTTCAAACCAGGTATAAGGTTATCATGAATAAAGGCATGATTATAAAAGTAATAATTGTGTTATTTGTTGGGATTGGTGCCATAGCAGCTCCATTCACAATAGATTTGGGAGATAGAGATTTATATGTTAAAACGACGATTATTGACAATATTCGTTTTACCATTTTCATAGTATATTTGTTTGCGACTAGCAGTAAGAGCTTCATTTTATCGTGTTTCTTACAAATAGATAGAAATCTTGTGAATTACCACTTTTTTAGAAGAACAACTGATATCGCTCAGAATTTTAAACTGCGTTTGAAGAGCGTTTTAATCATTACGTTATTGCCGACAGTTCTAATGTCCATATTATTGAGCGTAGCTTATGTGGTGCATGTTAATGTTGTTGATATTTCACAACTGGTTGTCATTGTCATGTTCCCGATAGTTTTAGGAGTCTTTTATTCAGTGTACAACTTATCTGCATATTACTTGTTTCAACCATATAGCCAGGATGGTCAGGTTGTTAATAAGGCATACCCAATTGTTGATGGGATCATATATTTCATTAGTTATTTGTCTATAGAAATTGAATTTAAAATGGGTGTTAGTTTGTTATTTGTTTTAATAGTTTTCTTAGTTTGTGTTTCGCTTATTCTATATAAAACAGTAATTTCACGTTCACCAAAGAGCTTTAGAGTGAGGTAGTTATGGAAGATAAAAGAAAGTATTTTAGAAATTTTAGAGCCTTTGGTGGTTTCATGTTATTTGTTGGTGTATTTGCGAATATTCTTGCGGCATTATCAACACCAATGACTCTGTTTTTTACACCAATTTTTAAGAGCAGATTATGGGCTACTGAGTTTCAAATATTGGTACAAGCCATAATTATTGTTTATGTAGACTACATCGGTTTCAGGATTTTTCTAAAGCCAAATGGTTTGGAATTTATGCCTGATTTAGATATTAAAAAGGGTCGGATTATTCCTTGTATTTTAACCTGTTTGTTAGCTTTAGTGATGGTTAGGGCAGTTTGGTATATTCATAGCTTGATGTGCCTTGAATTAAAGATTGCTAGTGAAACCCAGGTGGAAACAGGAGTTATTAGTGCTTTATATGTTGTGATTATTGCTCCAATTATTGAGGAGAAAGTTTATAGAGGTTGGTTATTAGAGTTGTTGTCAAAATATGGTGCAAGTGTTGCGATCATATTTACAGCTTTTGGTTTTGGAATGATTCATGGGAATATTGCTCAAAGCATTCCAGCTTTCTTCATAGGTTTGATATTTGGATACATTGCCTGGAAGTATGAATCAATAGTACCAACGATTGTATTACATGTTTTAACTAACTTCTTATCCACAATTCAAAGTTTGAATTTAGAAGAGCGGTTTACGGGTTTGATGTTGTGGGTATCTTTGGCAGCTTTGATAATATTTGTGATTGTGAATAGAAAAAGAATATTTGCCCCACTTAACCATATGGGGGATTATGTAGATTTATACTTTCACTCAATTGCCCTTATCATTTTCACGGTTTTGACAATACTTTTAATATCCATCAGTAGGGTTGCACTATGATATAATTCTTTTGAGGGTTTTAATATGAACATGGTTTTGTATTTTATTATTCCAATGATTATCTCTTTAATCTTAGTATTTCCAGTTAAATGGATTGCGATTAAACTTGGTTTATTTGCGAAGGTTAATGAAAGAACCATTCATCATGGCCAAATACCAAGAATTGGAGGAGTCGCAATCTTCATTGCTTTTATCATAGGAATTGCGGTATTTCAGATTAAAAACAGTTTTATTCGTGGGGCTTTAGTAGGAGGCAGCCTCATTTTTGCTGAGGGCTTAATAGATGACATATATGATGTTAAACCTATTGTAAAAGTCATCTGTCAGCTTATTGCAGCGATATTATTAATCGTCGTAGGAGAAGTGAGTTTGAATGTAATTCACCTACCATTCAATATCTTCATTAGAAACAAAGTACTTACAAATGTTTTGATAGTTTTTTGGATAATAGGAATTACTAATGCGATCAATCTATTAGATGGTCTTGATGGCTTGGCAAGTGGTTTTAGTATCATTGTTTTAATGACCGTTGCGTTATTGTCGTATAGAAACTATCTATTTAGCTTTTTTAGAATAAGCTTAATTCTTGCTGGTGCAACCATGGGCTTTTTATTTCATAATTTTAACCCAGCATCTATTTTCATGGGAGACTGTGGTTCCCAACTATTAGGTTTTTTAATTGCAGCAATTACCTTAGCTGGTTTTAAGAGTGCTACATTCATCACTTTCTTAGTCCCAATTATTTTATTGTTTATTCCTATACTTGATACTTTAAGTGCTATTGTGCGTAGGAAATTAAAAGGTGAAAGTTTTGCGACACCTGACAAAAGCCATTTCCACCATCAGTTAATGAATGGCTTAGGTTTAGGCCAAAAGGGAGCTGTATTAGTTATCTATATCATTACAGCATTGTTCGGGCTGACCGCATACATTTATATGACAAAGCCAGAGATAGGTTTAGTGCTGTTGTTATTTATGTTTTTGATATTTGAATTATTTGTTGAATATACTGATATGATTTCTATTAATTACCGGCCAATTCTTAATTTAATAGACAAGTTATTAGGAAAAAAGAAAGATCAATAGATCTTTTTTTGAGGAATTTTTAAGTTTCGTGACTATAGGGATAATAGAGGTGATTCAATGAATTCAATGGAATTACGTAACTATCCCATTAGTTATTTAGAAGACAAGAAAGCTGAAAGCTTAGCTCCATTAATGGAAGCAATTGAGAACTATGTCATAACCGCAAAACAAGATTTGGAAAATATGCCAGCAAAAATGTGCAGGGATTCATTATTAAGCGAATATAACTATCGCACTCGCTCTAAACTAAAGTCATGTCGAAGTTTTGGCATGACGATAGCTCCTGGTGATATTTGTTATGTAGATTTTGGCAGAGCTTATGTCACAGAGATTGGTTATCAACATTTTGCCTTAGTGATAAATGTTTATTGTGGTAAGGCTTTAGTTGTCCCCATGACATCTAATCCAGTTAATTATAAACAAGCTTATGACAGCGAAAGCAATCCTAGTGGGCTAAAGCACTTAATGAGATTAGGTAAGCTTGAAGGTCTATATAAGTACTCAGTTTTGTTTTTAAATGATGCGAAGTTTATTAACACCGCAAGGGTTATTGATTTAAAAGCATACTTAGACCCTAAAAGTGAGCAGTTTCAGCTTATTAAGAAACGCTTATGGGAATGTATGGAAGTTCAACTATAAAGTAATATGTTAATATATATGATATGGAAACATTGTTAAGTTCATCTGAAAAATACTTAATAGGTGTCTCAGGCGGAAGTGACTCGATGGCACTTCTTTCCATGTGCGTTAATAATAATTTAAATGTGGTAGTAGCTTTTGTGAACTATAAGTTAAGAGAGAGTGCTGATATTGAAGAAGAACTAGTTGAAAGCTATTGTTTGAAACAAAACATTAAGTTTTGTGCTTATTATCCTTATCAGACAAAAAAAGGCAATTTTCAAAAGTGGGCCAGAGAAGCTCGATATGACTTTTATGAAAAAGTATATTATGAGAACGATTGTGATGCTTTATTATTAGGGCATCAAATGGATGATTGCATTGAAAATTATCTAATGTCCAAAGCACGTAATTCAAAGGCTTATGTGTATGGAATTGCGAAGGAAAGCTACCATCACAACATGAGAATAATCAGGCCTCTTTTGGCTTATCGTAAGGCAGCGTTGAAACAATACTGTGATGATAATAATATTCCATATCATGATGATGAAAGTAATTTTAGTGATAAATACCAAAGAAATAGAATCCGTCACCAACTGGTTGAGACAGCAAATGACCAGCAAATTGATGATTGGATGGCAGAAATCAATGAATTGAATAATAAACAGTTAAAGCAAAGGGAATACTTTGAGAAGAAATATCCTGCAAGAGAAATGATTAAGTTGGATGATTTTATGCAGGAAAAGAATAAAGAAGACTTAATCAGGTGGTATTTGTATCAGCACAACAGTGATGCTTGTTATTCTTCTAAACAAATTCAAGATATTGTGGATTCTCTTAAAACTCCAAAAGGATCAAAGGATTTAAAGGATGGAAGTAAGCTTATTTGGGAATATGGATTTCTATATGTTTTTGATGAGATAGAAAAATATGAATATTGTTTTGAACAAATTGAATACTTAGAAACACCATATTTTAAAATTGAAGATAGAGGAAAAAGAATAGAAGGAATAACATTAAAATCAGATGATTTCCCTATTGTTATTCGTCCATATAACAATGAAGATGTAATTGCGTTACGTTATGGTCACAAAAAAGTTAACAGATATATGATTGACAATAAAATCTTTAAAAACAAACGCTATTTATGGCCTGTTGTGGTCAATCGCAAAGGTGAGGTAGTGTTTGTTTCTGGGATTGGATGTGATGTAAATCATTATTCTGAAAAGCCTAACATTTATATTGTTTTTTAATTAATTATAATATGATAGAATAAACATAATTATTTGAGGTAAGGTAATGATTAAAGACGATATCAAAAAAGTGTTAGTTTCTGAAAAACAGATTGTTGAAAGATGTAAGCAGCTTGGTAGTGAGATAAATGAGGACTACCGAGACACAAAAGATTTGTTGTTGGTGGGGATTCTTAAAGGATCGTTGCCATTTATGGCGGAACTTATTAAGTATATTGAGTTAGATGTTGAAATCGATTTTATGGCCGCAAAGAGCTATCAAGGCACTGAGTCTTTGGGTGATATTAAGATTGTAAAAGATTTAGATACTTCTGTGATGGGTAGAGATTTATTACTTGTTGAGGATATCGTAGACACGGGCATTACTATTAAAGAATTAAAGAGATTATTGTATAATAAGGGAGCACGCGATGTTAAAGTAGTTTCCTTATTGGATAAGCCTTCAAGACGTCAAGTGGATGTCGAGGCAGATTATATAGGTTTTCAAATTGAAAATGAATTTGTGGTAGGCTTTGGCTTGGACTACAACCAAAAATATCGTAACTTACCTTATATTGGTGTGCTAAAAGATGAATTATATTAATGAGGAGAGTGACATTAATTGAACAATAACAATAGATGGTTAAATGTATTACCATACACCATTTCAATAGTTTTACTATTAAGTTTATTTGCCTTCCAACGTGCAAGTAACACGGAGACTTTGTCATATGGAAAATTCATGAACTTGATTGAGAGTAAAACTTTGGAACAGGTGACCATTGCTGAACACTCAACAGTTCTTGAAGTTAGTGGAACGTATGTTGATGGTAATAAGAATACGAAGACTTTTAAAGCTACTATTCCTAATACGGAAGTTATTAATAATAATTTGATGACAATATTAGCTGAAAAGGTTAAGGATGGCAATATTACAATAAACAATCCATATCAAGAAAACTATTTAATGGAAGCTATTTTTCAGTTAGTTCCAATGGCTTTACTGGTTGGTTTTGCGCTTTACATGGTAACCCGCATGAACAATGCCGGTAGCAATAGAGCTTTTGATTTTACCAAGTCTAAGGCAAAACTTGAAAGTAATATTAAAGTTCGTTTTGATGATGTTGCAGGTTGCGATGAAGAAAAAGAAGAAATGGCTGAAATAATAGAATATCTGAGAAATCCAGATAAGTTTACTAAGATGGGAGCCCATGTGCCAAAGGGTATTTTGTTATTTGGTAACCCAGGAACAGGTAAAACTTTATTAGCAAAGGCCGTTGCCGGTGAAGCTGATGTTCCTTTCTATTCTATAAGCGGATCAGACTTTGTAGAATTATATGTTGGTGTTGGTGCTGGCAGGGTTAGAGATATGTTTAAGAAAGCTATGAGTACAGCTCCAAGCATTATTTTCATTGATGAAATTGATGCTGTTGGTAGACAACGTGGCGCAGGTCTTGGTGGTGGCAATGATGAAAGAGAACAGACTTTGAATGAATTATTGGTTCAAATGGATGGTATTAGTGAGAACTTAGGTGTAGTTGTCATTGCGGCAACAAATAGACCAGATGTTTTAGACCCAGCACTTTTAAGACCTGGTAGATTTGATAGACAAATTACTGTAAGCCTGCCTGATAAGAATGGCCGTAAAGAGATTTTAAAAGTTCATGCCAGAAATAAGAATCTTGCTGAAGATGTTGACTTAGAAGCATTGGCAGCCAGAACCCCTGGTTTCTCTGGTGCAGATTTAGAGAACGTTTTAAATGAAGCAGCAATCTTAGCTGTAAGGGCAAAACGAGATGTCATTACATTAGAGGATCTTGATGAAGCTGTTGATAGAACCATGGGAGGCCCTGCTAAGAAATCACGTAAATATACAGATAAGGAAAAACGTTTAGTTGCGACACATGAAGCTGGTCATGCGGTGGTAGGCATTTATAAAGAAGATGCAAACATTGTTCAAAAAGTCACCATCATTCCTCGTGGCATGGCTGGTGGTTATAATTTGATGACACCAAAAGAAGACAATATGTTTGTTTCAACCAAAAATGAGCTTTTGGCTCAAATTACCGGTTTGATGGGTGGTAGAGTTGCGGAAGAATTAGTGCTTGGTGAAATTAGTACAGGTGCTAGCAATGATTTGGAAAAGGCAACTAAGATTGCAAAAGCCATGGTTAATGAGTATGGCATGAGCTCCCTTGGACCTATTCAATATGAATCCAATTCGGGTAATGTTTTCCTAGGCCGTGACTATACTAGCAATAAAAACTATTCTGATACTGTTGCTTTTGAAATAGATCAGGAAGTTCGTAAGATTGTTAATGAGGCTTATGAAGAAGCCAAAACAATCATTAAAAAGCATCGTAAAGACCTTGATAATATTGTTAAGGAGTTGTTGGAGCACGAGACTTTAACAAAAGAGGATTTAGACAATATTGTTAAGCATGGACAAAAAAATCCAAAAATAGAACAAGAGAAGGAAGCTTAGTTTTCTTCTCTTTGTTTATAGTTTTAGGTGAGATAAATGAAAAAACCATTGATAGGTATTGTTGGAAAATACCAGACCAAACAAGAGAATGATTATTGGCACCGCCATGGGGAAGTGGATGAAATTAGATATCTAGTTACCATTAATGGCGGAGTTTCAATTATGTTATTGCCAAGTGAACATACTTTGGAATTCAATACCAATGACTTAGGTGATGACAAGGTATTAACTAATGAGGAACTAGAAGATTTATACTGCCAATTAGATTTGGTTGATGGGATAATTCTTCAAGGTGGAGATTATAGTTGCCAATATGAAGTTGAATTAGCAAAGAGAGCGATTGAATTAGACATGCCAGTATTAGGAATATGCGCTGGATTTAATAACATATTAAGAGCTTTAGGCGGAAATACTTTTGAAGATAAAAGCGCTGGCCACAGTCATTATGATTTGGATTATCGTCATCCAATTGAAATAATGAAAGACAGTAAGCTGTTCAAAATAATTGGCAAGGAAAACTATATGGTAAATAGCTTTCATACAATGATAGCAACAAGAGAAATGGTTGAACCATATTGTAAGGTTTGTGCGGTTTCTGAAGATGGTTATGTTGAAGCATTAGAACTAGAAGACAAGAGCTTTGTCTTGGGAGTAAAGTGGCATCCAGAACAAATGAGGGAAGATTTAGAAACGACAAATATCTTCACTACATTCTTGAAGATGTGTAAATAGGAGGGCTTTATGGCAGTTTTGAATTTAAAATTTAGTTTTTGGAATGAATATATAGAAAAAATGGTTGAATGGTTGATTAAATAGATAAAGGAAATCGAGATACAAATGAAGAAAAATTTAAACATTGCGGATAGATGTATTAGAAATGTGAAAGTATTTAATAGTTATTTTAAGTGTTTTAATGACGCGGATGTATATATCAAAGAGGGAAAATTCTTATATATCGACAAAAAGAAACAAAATGAAATTGAATGTCGTGAGTTTGTGGATGGAAAAGGCATGTACATGGTTCCTGGTTTAATTGATATCCACATGCACATAGAGAGCTCACTTGTCACAAGTGAAGCCTTTTGCAGGTACACAGTTAAAAATGGATTGACTACCATAGTCTCTGAGCCTCACGAGATTGCTAATGTGTTTGGCTATAAAGGAATAAAGGCAATGATGAAGTCGGGCGAAAATGCTCCTTATGATTGCTATTTTGCCATTCCAAGCAATGTTCCTATTATGGGAAGTGAATTTGAAACTGCGGGTGCTAGAATCACAACTAAAGAAATGTTGGAGTTAAAGAAAGAACCTCAAATAAAATGCTTGGGTGAAGTCATGAACTTTAGAGAAATTATTCAAGATAATGATTCTGAAGTTGCAGGTTTCATAGAAGAAATTCATGAAGTAGAGCCAAACTATCCTCTTGAAGGACATTGTCCAGCGCTTGTGGATAGTGATTTAGCTAAGTATTTGTATTTAGGAATAGGCAGTGATCATTGTGAACATGACCTTGAAGAATTTAAACAAAGATTTGAAAATGGCATGTTTGTGCAATTACAAGATTCTACCATGAAACAAGAAATAATAGATTTTATCATTGATAATAATCTATATGAATATTTTTCTTTCGTAACGGATGATACTTTTCCAGATTTGTTATGTGAAAGAGGACATTTGAATTATCTGATTAAAAAAGCCATAGCGATGGGAATGAAACCTGAATGGGCTATTTATTGCTCAACATATACTCCTAGCAGAAGAATGAATCTTCTAGATAGGGGGACAATTGCCCCTGGAAAGTTAGCTGATTTTATACTCATTGATAATCCAATTGATTTTAATATTTACAATACATATAAAAGAGGTTTATGCATATATGATATTAATGATGTGGATGATGAGAGAGAAGACTATAGTTACGGGCTTCAATTTGAAAATAGTATTAAGGTAAAACATTTAAATGCAGATAAGTTTTTAATTAAGGTTAGTGGTCCTGATAGGATAGTTAAAGTTAGAGCCATGGAGGTATTTGAAAATACTAATAGAACACAAGAGAAGATTGTGGAGATGCCTGTAGAAAATGGTGTTTTAAAGTGGGAAGACAGTGGCTGTGCTTTAACCATGGTAATTGAAAGACATGGAGAAAATGGTGGTATTGGATATGGTTTCACTACCGGATGTTGTTTAAAAACAGGAGCTATTGCTACTAGCTACTCTCATGACAGTCATAATATTACTTTAATGGGATTAAATGTTGAGGACATGATGATTGCCGTTAATAGACTGATTGATATTAATGGTGGTTATGTGGTCGTTAACAATAGAGACATAACAGCAGAAATGTGTTTGCCAATAGCTGGTTTATTATCCAAAAAGAGTGTTAAAAAAGCTGCGATTGAATTTAAGAACTTAAGAAAGGCTTTTAACGAACAAGGATATACACATTTTAACAATGTGATGAACTTCTCACTATTGGCATTAACATGTATAAATGAATTAAGGGTAACAGATAAGGGATTAATGGATACAATTAATCTTAAGATGGTTCCATTGATTATGGAATAGAAAAGATAAATATAAGCTACTTGTTTGTGTGTGATTGCAGAAAAACTAGATCATGCATGTCCTTTGGCAATTCAGCCTCTAACTTAATCAATTGTTTAGTGAAAGGATGAGTAAAAATAAGCTTATATGCGTGTAAAGCTTGCCGATCTAATAGCTGATTTGATTTGTTATATAATTTGTCACCAATAACAGGATGGCCAATATGGGCCATATGAACTCTTATTTGATGAGTCCTTCCCGTTTGAAGTTTCAATTGTACAATAGAAAAACTGTCATATTGGTTAATAACCTGGTAATGGGTAATAGCTTCTTGCCCATTTTTACTGACAACTCTTAGAATATTGCCTTCATCTTTTCTTGCTATAGGTAAATCTATTGTTCCTTCACTTCTTTGGAAAAAGTTTGAAACGAAGGCAATGTATTCTTTTTCAATTTTTCTTTGTTGCATTTCTGAATGCAAAACGTGTGCTGCCAACATGTTTTTTGCCAGTAGCACTAGACCAGTTGTGTCAGTATCTAACCTGGTGATGCAACGAAAAGGAACATTGGGCAAATAATACGCCATCGCATTTGCTAATGTTGTGGTCTGATTTTTACTGGAAGGGTGAACTGGCATATGTGGGGGCTTATTTACCACAATAATATCTTCATCTTCATATAATACTTCAATATCAAACTGGAATGGTTTGATTTTTTTATTTCCCTGTTCATAAAAAATGATTTTTAATTCATCATTGGGTGAAATGATTGAATTATTATTCGCATGGACACCATTAACAAAAACGCCTTTATTCCTCTTTAAAAAAGACAGGCATCCTTTTGAATATCCTATTGATCGCAAATAATCCTCAATAACTATATCCTTGTCAAAGTTGGAGTAATAAAAGATACGTTCCATAAAGATATAATATAACAGTTTTAGTGCTTTTGTATTTAGGGAATATCATATAAAATAATAGTGTTATTCAGGAGATGATAAATATGGATATCTTAACTAGGGGAACAGCTTTAAATGATGAGGTTAGAGTATTTTGTTGTAGAACAAAAGACCTAGTTCAACAAGCTAAAGACAATCATGATTTATGGCCAACAGCAGCAGCGGCTTTGGGAAGAGCATTGACGGTTGGCTGTATCATGGGCAGCATGCTTAAGGATAAGAAAGAAAAGGTTGAAATTCAAATAGATGG
>CADBLN010000078.1 GCA_902795525.1 uncultured Erysipelotrichaceae bacterium
ATAACAAAAGAATTGTCATAAGGACATCAATAACCATTCTAATGTTCATCTTCCCATTCACTGTCATAACAACTCCTTGAAAACTAATCAGACAACTTTTCTATCCAATTTCTCAACTCAGCTTCAGAAACACTTCCGCCAAATCTTTGACCTTCTAACCAATTACCACTACCAGCATTTTCTGCTAGATTCTTACCACTTCTGCCAATACCACTGGAACTAGATGTGCAAAATGGAATCATTGTAATTCCTTCAAAATCATAGGATTCAACAAAAGTATCCATTATACGTGGTTCTTCTCCCCACCAAATAAATCTTTAGGTACGAAACCTGTTTTATTAATGGCGTTTTGCAGATTGCTAACATGTGAAACATTAACTGATAATCTGACATATGCTGGATTATCTCCAACATTTTTAACAACATGGTTTTTATGATGCATTAGCATCGATGATATGTTCCATGTTGCTATCCCATTTTGTTTCGGTTAACTCGATTTTGACATTACCAATAGTAAATACATTCTCAACACTATTCTCAGCCGTAAAATAAGCAATGGAGTTTTGTATCCCTACTATCACCATCGTGAAGGCCAATGCAATAAAAATCAATTTCCTTCTCTTGCTCGTTTCCCTTCTTTTTATGCTGTGGTAGTAAACCAAATATAAACAATATAACTACAACTACTGCTGCAGTTATCTTTCCAATTCCCGTTTGTAGATAACTTATCACAAAGCCAATGTAAGGTACGCTGAAGATTGGCTTCCCAATGATGTTTTTGTAGTAGACAGGACTGCCGTCTTTAACTTCATTAGCATCCCCTTTTGTTTCAAACCATTGATAATCAGAATCTATTCCAACAATCCTATGGGTTACCACAATACTCTCTGTAAAAGCAAAAGTAATAGCATCCCCTTGTTTTAATACTTTGTGATCAACAGGTTTAACATAAATTAAACTTCCAACATGGTATGCAGGTTCCATAGAGCCTGACAAAACAGTATAAACTCCACCACCCATCAACTTAATAACAACCAATGAACCCGCAAAAAAAACCATTAGTAATACAACAAATGTCATTAATGCACTAAAAAATTTCTTTATCATACTTTTTATTATATATCATTAGTTTTAATAGTTTTAAAAATAAACCTTATCTTTCTATAAAGAAATAGTAAAGATAAGGTTGTTTTAACTAAAATAATTGAGCTTTCTTTACATGATCCAGCTTTTCAACCTGAGAGATTAATTCAGATGGTTCAGTATGTTTAAGTGTCGTTATGTCAATGAATAGAGCCCAATCCTTGCTGTCTTTATCTACAGGTTCTACTTTAATGTTTGAACATTGATAGCCTTGTTTATAAAGATAAGATATTACTGTGTATGTTGACGCATTGGCTTCAATAGTGACTTTTAACTTCATTGAACTTCTTGGGCTATCCAAATAGAAACTTCTAGAATACACCTCTTGTACTAAAATCATTAAAATGGCACTGAAAACAGCTACCACATGCATGCCGGCACCGCAACACATCCCAATTCCAGCAGTTGCCCAAATACCAGCTGAAGTAGTCAAACCTTGAACAGATTCGTTTTTAACAAAGATAATTCCTGCCCCAAGGAATGAAACACCTGTAATAATAGTTGAAGCTATTCTTGATGGATCATAGTGAGTATTTAAGTCCATAAAACCGTATTTAGAAATAACCATTAATGTTGCGGCTGCCATTGAAACAATCGCATGAGTCCTAACACCTGCCTCTTTACTACGATTATGTCTTTCATATCCTATCACTGAACCTAATATGGTAGCTAGAACAATTCGCAATAGCCATTCAATTGGTGTTCCCAACAATTGCATAAACACACTCCTATTCTGTCGTCATTACATTGTATTATAGCATTTATTCAATTTGTTACAAAAAATAAAATGGCAAATTTAGAGAATCTTCATTAACTTTAAACCAAGTTGAAATGAAGAAAATGGTTTCATAATCATAAATTAGTTATGCCTTTTACAAGAACTTATCTAATTGTTCATCCACATCTGCTTTTCTCTTTACTACAGGGTTCCTTAATAATCTACCTTGTCCCATTACCATTACAACATTCCTTAAGGTTGTTAGATCATCTAATGGATTATTCCTAGTCACAATCAAATCGGCCTCTTTACCCTTTTCAATTGAACCTGTTATCTTTTCTAATCCAGCCAATCTGGCATTTACCATGGTGGCTGTGTGCAAGGCAAAACTATTTGAAACGCCAACATATTTAGTAAAATAAACAAGTTCCCTCCAGAAATCATATTGAGTAATCCAAGGGCATCCAACATCATTTCCCAATGCCACAGGAATACCATTCTTTAAAGCTTCTTTAGAACATTCAATTATGCCCTCAAACACCATGTTGCCATTATATTGTTCAACATCACTGGCATATGAAACGCTTCTATCAAACAATGCATATGGCAAAGCTGGTGAGATTGTTGTGCAAACAAAGGCATTTTTTTCTTTAAACAGCTCTACAATTTCTTTAGTTGGTTTTGCTCCGTGCTCAATTGAATCAACTCCGTTTTCCAAAGCAATCTTAACACCTTCGGTAGACTCAACATGGGCTGCAACAATAAAACCTAACTTATGAGCATAATCACATATGGCCTTTATCATTTCTGGAGCCATTTTCATTTCTCCAGGCGTACCTTTTTCTTTGGCGTCCAAAACACCTCCAGTAATCATTAGCTTTACAAAATCACCACCAACTTCTTTTAGATGGTCTACTTGTTTAAGGGCATCTTCAATTGTCTCAGCTACTATAGCTACTGAGCCAGCCATATGCCCATTAGGAACAGAAATGCCCTCATTACTCGCAATGATTCTTGGTCCTAAGTATTTTCCACTATTGATTTCATCTCTAACGGTAGTATCAATATCTTTTAAACCACCTACCGTTCTTATAGTGGTAACCCCACTATTAAACTCAATTTGAGCATATTGCTTAACTAATCCATGAGCAATCTTTGGCCCAATTGGATTACTAAAAATCATATTTACTAATTTAGTATTATCTCTTTGTTTTTTAGAATGTTTGCCATTGCCTGCCAAGTGGACATGCATATTTATTAAACCAGGCATTAGATACTGCCCATTTAAATCAACAATCTCATATCCTGATAGATCATTGCTTTGATCAATAACATCTTCAATTATTCTTCCATTAACAAGAACCACTTTTCCGTCAATTGGCTTCATGTCTATCGAACCATCAAGAATGACTCCATTAATAAACGCATATTTCATATATCTAACCCTCTTACTATTAACAAAATCCTATCATATTTTTAAGACATAAAAAAAGAACTGTGTCCTTTTTCAGTATTCAAATATAATTTAGCACTTCTTTTATGTTTAGAATTGGAAAGGTAGTTCTTTCATAGAAATATGCGGTTGACAAGCCACAAACATCAATGCCCGCAGCTAAGGCAGCTTCTATGCCATTAGGTGCATCCTCAACAATAAGACACTCTTTCTTGTCAAATCCCAGTCCTTCCCAAGCTTTTAAAAATATTTCAGGGTCAGGTTTGGCTTGTTTTACTTTTTCTACATCACTGATATAGTCAAAATAACGTAATAAACCTGTCTTTTTCATTATTAGCCGTGCATTGGCAGAAGATGACGCTAAAGCCATCTTAACGCTTCTTTTCTTCAACTCCTTTACCACTTCCCAAACATCATCGCTTACATTTGTATGATTCCAATTACTAAGCTGTCTTTGAAAAAGAATATTCTTTTCATACATTATTCTTTCTTGGGTAGCTAAATCTAAATCAAGATTCTTCTTTTTGACAATAAGTTCCATCTGACTGTTTCTTGAAAGGCCTAAAAACTCCTGATAATCATTCTCATCAAAAGGTATGCCATATTGGTCAAAAGTATTCTTCCAAGAACTATAATGAAGGAAGTTAGTTTCAACTAAAACCCCATCCATATCAAATATTACAGCTTTTTTCATAGTTCATTTAACAGTTGAACCACTTGATCGTGTAATAAACCATTTGATATCAACAAAGTATCTTTCTCTTTCCTTTTTTCACCATTAAGATTTGTGACTTTTCCACCAGCTTCTTCAATAATCAGTTTCCCTGCACAAGACGATATGCCTATGCTTGGCTTTACATTTAACATTAAGTCAGTCAATCCTGAAGCTAACCAAACTAATTCATAAACAGTACATACTATGATGCGAATGCCTCTTAGATGTGGTTGTAATTTTGTGAAAACACTTATTGCCTTATCTAAATATTCTTTATCATAGCTAGAAGTAATGCACATTGTTAGTAATGAATCATCCAACTTTGTTCTTTCAGATACGTGAATCCTATCATTTTCTTTAAAAGACCCATAGCCTTTGATTCCATAATAAACTATGTCATTTGGCCAATCTATAATCAGTCCATAGATGGTCTCTTTGTTTTTTCTTAAAGCAATTGAAGTCCCAAACATGGGAATGTTTGCCGCAAAATTAATAGTTCCATCAATTGGGTCAATGAGCCAATCGTATTCTGACTCATTTTCACTTTCTCCATATTCTTCACCGATAAATTTATGATCAGGATATTTTTCCTTAATCGCATGGACGATTCTTTCTTCCATGTATCTATCAGTAAAGGTAGCAATATCATTCAGTTCTTTTTTACTTACCTCATTTGTATTGAATTTTTGAGAATCCAAATAAGCCTGCTTAACTTCTCTTACTAAGTATTCATGTAACTCCAATAACTCTTTATTCTCCATTGTTGAATACTCCTTCCTCATATTTACGGCTATCAACCATTATTGAAAAAGATAATAAATCTTGAAGACCGCGATTATATTTATTTGTGATATTAAATACCACCAACAAAGTATCTATGATTATCACATGGCCTCCGATCATTTGTATGGCGTAAATTGGCAAATAGAAATACAAAAAACTATAAACTAGAAACCTTAAAAACACCTGTTTATTAGAAATGATGGTAAAGCTTTTAAAATCTACCGGTCTAATCTTATTTAAAGATTGTGCCAAAGTGCTTTTATTCTTACTTATCAGTGGAATCACTAAATAAAAGACAATCAATGAGACACTTAAACAAATAACTAATGATGTTACAAATAAGTTAATAGCATACAACGACATTTCACGTAACTCAGTACTATTAGTTAGTACCAATCTAGCCTGCTGATATTCAACAGTATAAAACTTATCAACCTCATCACTGTTTGCCTCTTCCTTAAGCACATATTTATTGCCATCATAATCAAACAATCCACTTTTTTGTTTACGATCATTGTACTGCTCTAAAAGCACTTTGTTGTTATGGGAATAAAAGTAAGTTATTATCTCATCGTATTTCTTAGCATCATATTCAAACGTATTTCCCTCAGAATCATATAAATGAGAATCGGCTATTATTCTTTTTGACTGTTCGACACCATCTATGTACTGTTGGTTGTTAAGTATTCCTGAAAGCGAAAACATGAAAAAGACAAAAGCAACAATCATAACCAAAACAACATCTAAAAGTCCTGCTCCTGCCCTGTTAATTATGTAAGGCAGTAGTCTTTCTATTGTTTTTTCATCTACTTGAGAAGTCGCTTTTGTCTTATACATTTTTAAAATTCCAATCTTCCAATGGCTATATTATCACCATTTTCCTTATCAAACAAAATAATTGAATTTCCAGTAAAATCAAATGATACTTCCTTATCAACTGGATAGTCTACACTTCCAAAAACAACAGAAGTAATAATTGTATCATTAATGTTAATCTTTACCGTTGTTTCCATTCCTGAAGGGAGTGTTGAGAATATTGTTCCCTTATTAGCCCCTTCATCGCGTATTTGAATGTATTCTGGCCTGATGCCTAAGACAACATCCTTGCTGTCACCTTTCTCACAATTGATTTGATGCCCATCTTCTGTTATATATTTTGCTTTTAAGCCGGTAAAGCTTACTGTACCATCTTTATATTGTGCATCTAAGAAGTTCATTGTTGGGTTACCAATAAAGTCCCCGACAAAGATGCATGAAGGTTTATTATACATTTCTAGTGGATCAGCATATTGTTTTAAAATACCCTTTTCCATAATTGCGACTTTACTTGATAAAGTCATTGCTTCCAATTGGTCGTGAGTAACATAAACAAATGTTGAATCTGTTGTTAAATGCAGACGCTTCAACTCAACCCTCATTTCCATTCTTAGTTTAGCGTCCAAATTACTGAGAGGCTCATCCATAAATAAAATCTTAGGTCTAGGGGCCAGTGTTCTTGCAATAGCAACACGTTGTTGTTGGCCACCAGATAATTCTGATGGATAACGATGTTCAAACTCTTCTATTTTTAGCAAAGCTAATAGCTCATCAACCCTAGTTCTTATTTCTTCTTTGCTCCATTTTAAATTTTCTAAACCAAAGGCTATGTTTTGGTATACAGTCATATGAGGCCATAACGCATAGTTTTGAAATAAAAAACCTACGTCTCTTTTTGATGGTGGTATGTTAATACCCTGTTCACTATCAAACACAACTTCTCCATCAATAGTAATTCTTCCTGAAGTTGGTGTTTCTAGACCTGCAATCATTCTCAGAGTTGTAGTTTTTCCACAACCTGAAGGACCTAGCAAGGAAACAAAAGCTCTATCATCAATAACCATGTTAAGATTATCAACACCAACAAAATCTCCCCACCTCTTAGTAATATTTTCTAAAACAATTCGTGACATATTAGTTTCCTCCTACACCCTTGTCAATGCTTGCGCCTGTTAACTTGTTGATTGACAAGTTGATGAATAATACAACAAGAACAATCAACATATTGATGGCATTGCCATATTGAGGCAATCCTTTTTCATCAAAGTACATCATGAATGTTGTTAAAATCATTCTATTATCTGCTATAACAAATACGAATAGTGATAATTCCCTCATACAGGAAATAAAAGGCAACAAGTATCCGGACAAGAAACTTGACTTCTGAATAGGGAAGATAATTCTTACCATTCTCTTCCACCAAGGAGTTCCTGTCAAAATGGCTGCTTCTTCAATTTCTGCAGATAACTGCATCATCGCTCCTGTAGCTGACCTTGTGGCAAACGGCATGTATTTGATGGATCCTAATAAAACTAACAATGCTAATGAGTTCATTAAGAATGTAGCCCTTGCTGCAAAGGCAAGATATGCTAAGCCAAAAGCCAAGGAAGGAATCAGATATGGCAAGAAGGCTAAAGTTGAAACAATCTTTGCCAATCTAGTGTTGCTTTTCCTTACCACCGCATAACCAGTCAACAAGCCACATGTTCCAGCAATTAAAGCACATGAAACTGACAGCAATAGGCTATTCCCCAATGCTTTCCAAATGCTTTTCATGCGTAAAATACCACCTTCATACATGTAAATTGAACTAATCAATTCCTTGTTATTTGGATCACCCAACCAGTACAAACTTGTCCAATTGGAAACGGCATAACTAGTGTGGTCTACCAATACCGATTCTAAGAAAAAGACAATTAATGGGAAAATAGAAATGAATACAACGATAATCATTCCTATCACAGCAATGATCGTTTTCCCAGCTTTCAAATCAATGTAAGAAATCTGTGAACTCTTACCAGTAACCGTCGTATATGATTTTCTTTTTCCAGTTAATGCATTGTTTATGCCTAAAATTGTCAACCCTAAGATTATTAAGACCAAACCAACCGCATATTGAAGCGAAGGATATGACGTCTTAAAGAATGAAATAGATGTTGTCAATGTTGAATAATCAGCTGGTGATCCTAAGAATACAGGAACGGAATAAGCACTAATAGATGATGCAAATACCAGTAATACCGTATTCAACAAAGCTGGCAAAACAATTGGTAACGTTATTTTTGTGATAATTCTACTTCTTGGTGTTTTCAAAATTGTGGCTGCCTCTTCTAAGTTTGCGTCCATGTTTTTCAAAATTCCACCAATCAAAATATAAGCAAATGGTGCATAATGTATGCCCAATGTTAATCCTATTGGAAAGCCGCCAAACACAAACCACTCAGGAACCTTTAAGCCAAACAATGACGTAAACAGACCATTGTAAGCATATATGTTGTCATTAACGAAGAAATCTCTCCAGAACAATGCAATTGTCCATGATGGCATTATGTATGGGAATATGAATAAGGTGGAAATAATTCCCTTCCATCTAATGTTTGTTCTACAAACGAAGAAAGCGAAAATTCCACCAATCAAAACCGCAAAGAAAGAAGATGTTGCGGATAAAACTAATGAATGTATAAATGGAGTATAAAATCTGGCTTTACTCCAATCAGAACCCCCTAAAAGCTTTATCCAACCATCCACAAACAAATCTCCATCATCGAATGCTGGAAACATCATGGTTTCCATTGTCGTGATTGTGAAACTTTTCAAAATCATGGTGATGATTGGATATATTGTCGTGATAGTCAGCAACACTAAGAACACAACCAAAATGATATTGGCAGGTTGCGAGAAAAAATCTCTCAATTTGTTTTTTCTTATTTGTCTTGTGTTGGTCATATATATCTCCTCTTAAACAAAATGGGACTCAACAGAGTCCCATTATTCTCTCAAAACTTAACCCTAGTTACCAGCACGTACTTTTTCGATGAATTCAAGAGTTTCTGCATAAATATCTTTGATTTCATCATAGTTTTCCATGATATAACCATCAGTTAAAGCCGATAGATTCTTAGTGACTGTTGAAGTACTTGAGTAAATGCCTAGGTCCTTACCAATATATCCAGATACTCCTTCTTCAGTTGCTAGATAATTTGTAAATAACATAGCTGTATAAGGTCTATCAGTTGACTTTGACACTTGTGCATAGAATTGATAAATGAAACCCTTGAAGCCTTGCATTTCATTTAATCTTACGATTTCTTCAATGCTTGGCTCGCCGCTTGATTTATATTTTGAAACTGTTCCAAAACCAATAGTAGGTGTTGTTGAAGCAACAATTGCCTTAGCAATGTCACCTTCTGATGAATTGTTTGTTGTCTTTGGAATGAATTTTTGAATAAACAATTGTCCAGCATTTTTAACATTTGCTGCCTTAACAGCCTTAGCACATTCACCACTTCCATATTTAGCATCATATGCTTCTTCAAGGCTCTTACTCCATGAATCAGTAGTCATTTCCATCATCATCAATTCATTGACAGGTTCGCCTTCCTTTTTGAAGATGATACTATTAGTGAATGAATCGTCTGTTAAATCCCAAACATTTGTTAAACCTAATTGTTCAGCAAATTCTTTCTTTACTGAAAATTCTTTTGTGTAATACATAAATGCGTAAGCATTAGACTTAGCAGCTCCATCAACTACAGGAACATAGTTAATAAATCTGCCTGACTTGATCTCTTGACCAACAGATACTGCATTTTGAGTAACAAAGTAGTCTGTACTCTTATTATCGGCATCAACCAATTCTTCAATAGTTGCATAGAAATCCTTTTCCTTTACATTTGTGCTACTGAAATCACCAGTTAAGCCATATTTTTCAGCAAAGGCTTTTACTACCTTATCAGTTTTTGATGAAGTTGAATAAATATGGAAATCTCCACTTTCTTCTTTAGCTTTTTGTGCTAATTCTTCAATTGACATTGTGCTAGCATCGCTAACAATTTTAGCGTTACCGGTCAATTCTTCTTTTGGTTCTTTCTTTCCGCATGCGACTAGACTAAGAACAGTCATCATTGCAAGGAAGAGAACTAATAGTTTCTTTTTCATAATACCTCCTTTGAAAAAGCACAGCGTTTAAAGCGCTTACAATAATTATGTTATCATTTATTAATTTTGCTGTCTACAATTGTGACATCAACAATAATCCTATAGAATATAGGTGAAAATGGAGATAAGAATATGAGTTTTACCAATACGAGTACAATGTTCAAAAAAGCTTTAAAGGGGAAATATGCTATAGGTGCATTTAATATTGATGACTTAAATGGACTAAGAGCTGTCATCAAAGGTCTAAACAATAAGCAGTCACCTGGCATAATTGCGATAACCAGCGGTTCTCTTAATTTTATTGGCATTGACTATATTGAAGAAGTGAAATCAATTATAGAAAAAGAATCATTAGTCCCTATTGCTTTACACTTAGACCATGGTAAATCAGTAGAGCTTTGTAAACAATGCGTTGACTTAGGTTTCACATCTGTAATGATAGATGCCAGCTCTCATGACTTTGAAGAGAACATTAGGCAAACCAAAGAAGTTGTTGAATATGCCCACAAACACAATGTTACAGTTGAAGGCGAACTTGGGGCAATAGCTGGTATTGAGGATGATGTTAATGTGGAAGACAAGTATGGACAGTTTACTCATCCTGATCAAGCCGTGGAATTTGTCGAAAAAACAAACATTGATTCACTTGCCATTGCTATTGGTACGGCACATGGTGCTTATAAATTCAAAGAAGGACAGAAGCCTCAGCTTAGATTTGATATTCTAGATGAAATTACTTCCTTACTGCCTGATTTTCCAATTGTATTACATGGAGCTTCTTCAGTACCAAAAGACTCTGTCGACTTATTGAATCAGTATGGCGGTAATATGAAAGCAGCTCAAGGTATTCCTGAAGAGATGTTAAGACTTGCCACAACTAAAGGTGTCGCAAAAATAAATATCGCTTCAGATTTAAGAATTGCCTTCACCGCTGCTTTACGAAAATCTCTGCATGATGAACCAGCTGTATTCGATTATAAGATTCATATCGGAAAAGCAACTGAAGCTATAACAGCAGCAGTTGAAAGAGAGATTGAACAGGTATTGGGTTCAAAGGATAGAGCCTTAGATTTTAAGAATTAGCTTATGGAAAGCCCTTGGCAACTTATTCCAAGGGCTTTGTTCTCTTATGTTAACTATTCAAAATATCCTTCATGGTCTTTTCCCCATACACAGCTTCGAAGTTTTTAGTAAAATCATCAACCGCCTTATCTATGGAAGGATTATTTATAAAATTATCAATGACATCAGGTGCACAAGTTACTAACCCAATTCCATATTCACACAATTCCAAAACTTGTTGAGAATTCTTAAAAGAAGCCGCCATTATCTGACAATCATATCCATGATTATCTAAGATGTTCTGCATTTGTTGAACCACCTCAACCCCATTGAACCCCATGTTATCAATTCTATTGACATATGGCGCCACATATTTTGCTCCACTATGTGCAACAAGATATGCTTGCAAAGCCGTGTAAGCTGTTGTTCCACAACAAACTACTCCCTTTTTACTTAAGGCTTTGATTGCTTGAAGTCCCTCAGTATTGCAAGGAATCTTGACTACAGTATTTTCACCTAAGCATTCAACAATTGCCAATCCATCTTCAACAATACCTTCTGCATCAGTCGCAACACTTTGCACAAACAACAATTTATCCTTTCCGATAATCCTGCGAATTTCAAGTAAAAGATCTTTGGGGTCTTTTTTAGTTCTTGCAATAATTGTTGGATTTGTTGTTACACCATCAATTGGATATATTTTCATTAGTCTTTCTATTTCTTGAACATTAGCATCATCAATAAGTAGTTTCATAGGTTCTACCTCCTCAATTACTATATCATAGAAAAACCAGCATAAAACTGGCCCTTCATTAATTGTCGCTTCTATTATAGTTAACTTTCATATTCTTACTAGCATCAAGAATAAGATTGTTCAAAGATTTTGTAGATTCTTTTTTGGCCATCTTGCATAATTCTTCATTAGCTTGTTCCATTAAAGAATAGTCCTTTGTCTTAATCATTTTCTCATCATACTCTTTGATGATTCTTCTGCCATTGTTGGCAATTGCAGCTTGATATCTCTCAACAAATTGAATACTGCTTCCATAGTTTGGATCAGCTAATGCTCCTATTAATCTACTAGCCCAATAAAAGTTTTCAGTTGATACGTCTTCTGTAACTTCACTAATATACTTAGGCATTTTTGAAACATTTGCGTAAACAGGTAGAGCCGCATTAAATGCATTTGAACCAAAAGTAATCCACTCAATTCCTTTGATTTGTTCAGGAACATCACTTCTAATCTGTAGAATTCCAGTTACCCCTGTTCTTGCTATGCCAATTGACCTATAGATGCCTTTCTTAGGATTATCAGCATGTTGGTATGGATTATAAGGCGTTCCTTGATAATAAGAAGATAATACATATTTAACATCTTCGATTGTAATCTTCTTTTCAGGTTTTAAACTCCAAGGAATATTATCGCTTTCTGGACTATAATCTGCATCTTCACCATCCCACTTAAATGTGGTTGGATTTAAGTATCTATGCATAAACCAAGCCCTTGGAGTATTATAGACATGATCGCTATCCGTTCTAGAACCAAATATATACCTTGGATTCACTTTGCCATCCGTATTTAAATCTAAATGATTATCTTTGATAAAATCTTTTAAATCTTGGGAACACATGTGATTCTTCTGTTTGCCAAAAGCGTCTTCAAAATCAAATTCATCTATCCCCAATTGGTTAGGAATTACCGCATATTCATCATCAGGAACTCTTTTAGCCATCCAATGATGCCCGCCAATTGTTTCCAGCCACCAAACTTCATTTTCATCATTAAAAGCAATCCCGTTTGGCTCATATGTACCATACTTTTCAAGTAATGAGCCTAATCGTTCAACACCTTCTCTTGCCGTCTTGATGTAAGGTAATACAACTACTACATAGTCTTCTTCACCCAAACCTCCAATCTTATCTTTCTCTTTTCTTGAACTGGCTTTTTCATATCTAACATATGGATCCCCAGCAAGAACTCTAGGATTAGAAGTGATTGTTTCTGTAGCACTCATGCCAACATTTGCTTCATTAATGCCACATGCTGCCCAAATACCATGTTTAGGATTTACGCTAGGACAGGCAGTGTACCTTAAAGGATTATCAGGTAGTTCAATTTCTAAATGTCCAATTACACTTTTGTATCTCCTAACTTGTTTTTTTGGATCAACTACAATCAACTTTTTAACATCAAAGAAACCATCATCTGTTCTAGCAATCATTGTTGATTCATCATTGCTGGCTTTCTTACCAACCAAAATTGTTGTACAAGGCATATTATCCCTCGTATTATCTAATTAGGTCAGATTAGATAATCTTTTTCCTTTCTGGCCTGTTAATTGATTTATAGGCATACAGCCGGCCAAACTG
>CADBLN010000079.1 GCA_902795525.1 uncultured Erysipelotrichaceae bacterium
ATGAAGGAGACACTGGTGTTTACTCTGCTGTGCTTCATGATAAGCGCTTGAAATTTGATGTTGAAGTATACGTGAAAGATGATAAGGCACTTAAGGTTTATTTGATTAGTGGCGATGATATTCATACACTGGGATATGACCAGAAAAAAAACATCTTTGTAAATAATGAAATTAATGGTAATGACATAATACCGTGTGTTTCTTGTTATTATGAAATGGAGGAATTATAGTATGTTTAATCCGGCAAAGGCATCTAAGAACATCAAAGATGAATTTATTGATTATATATCAACATCTTTTTCTATTGCGGATAATGAATACGATAAACTTTTCAGAAAACAGTTGGAGAGTACTGAAACTATAACAAAAGGTCCGTTGATAGATATAAAAAATATTTTTAAAGGTGGTAGATCAATTTCTGAATTGATCGATAATGGAATATTATGCGGATTGTTTAAAGATCTTGAAAAAAATAAGCCAACTGATAATCCTCTTTATAAACCAAAGCTTCCTTTAACCAGGCCGTTATATGTTCATCAGGAAAAAGCAATTCAGGCTATAACTACAGAACATAGAAATGCTGTTATTACTACAGGTACAGGGTCGGGTAAAACAGAGTGTTTCTTAATACCGATTCTTAATGAACTACTGAAAGAAGTTGAAGAAAAGACACTAGATTCAGGCGTAAGAGCATTGTTAATCTACCCAATGAATGCTTTGGCAAACGACCAAATGAAGAGACTTCGTAATATTCTAATGTATTATCCGCAAATTACTTTTGGCGTTTATAATGGCGATACAGAATGGGAACAATCTAAAGCTGAAGCAAAATATAATGATCTTCATTATAATGAATCATGCGAGGAATTGAGGACGCATTTAAGCAATGAATTGATCAGTAGGACAGAAATGAATGAGAATCCACCTCATATTTTGTGCACAAACTATGCAATGTTGGAGCATATGCTTCTCAGACCGGAAAATGATAGACTGTTTAAAAATTCGAGTTTTAAGTTTGTCGTATTAGATGAAGCACACATTTATACTGGTGCAACAGGCATGGAAACTGCGCTTCTTTTAAGACGTTTAAAAGCCAGGATTGGTGCCGATATGAACACTCAATTTATTCTTACTAGTGCAACATTAGGATCGGAGAACGAATCAGAAACAGACATTATTAGTTTTGCCCATAATCTAACTGGAGAGCAATTCAGCAAAGAAGGAATAGTATTTGGGAAACGAGATGAATCTTTTTCTTCTGGGCAAATAGTAAATGTTCCAGCAAGTATGTTCCTTGAACTTGCTAATGAAAATGAAGAAAATGTTATGAGTGTATTTGATAAATACGGAGTTTTGTATAATGTAGATTTAGATGATAGAGCAAATATATATAACCTGTGTAAAGAAAGCTCGTTTTATAGAAAGATAAGACAAAATATATCAGGGCCAATCAGTATCGATGAATTCGCTGAATTATTAAATGTTACCAAAGATGAAGCGATTGCTTTTGTGCATGTCTGCTCCTTTGCATCTCAGAATGGGAACCAACTTATCGATGCTAAGTATCACTTCTTTGTTAGGGCACTTGAAGGAATATATACACCTTTATATGGTAATAAAAAGATTTTCCTGGAAAGAAAGACTAGCACGGAATATAATGGCATGGATTTAGCAGTCTTTGAAAGGACTGTGTGTACCAACTGTGGTGAGTTTGGCATCGTTGGTAAAATTGATGGCGAGTATCTAAATTTAACTGCTCAATATGATGATAAAGAAACCAAGTATTTTAGAATAGAAAACGAGAATGAAGAAGAATTTGAAGAACTTGATGAAGAAGCTTCAGATGATTCAATCAATGAAGACGAAGAATTAGGAATAATACCTAAGAAAAAAGTTGAAATAAAAAAGTATTATTTGTGTCCTGTATGCGGCAGAATTACAGAATGTGATGATGGAAAGCCTAGATGTGAATGTGGAGTTGAACCGGTAACTGTCTCAGAATATGTTAACTCAGATGGTAAATGTTCAAAATGTCAGATGGGGCATTTCAGAAGATTCTATATTGGAAATGAAGCAGCAACAGGTGTTTTAGCTACTTCTTTATTTGAAGAGTTACCAACAAAACAAATAAGCGAATATGAAGAAGATGGTTTGCTTCATGAATATGAAGGAGGTAAGCAGTTTTTAGCATTCTCAGACAGTAGAAGTGAGGCAGCTTTCTTTGCGTCTTTCCTAAGCAAATCGTATAAAGAATTCTTAAGAAGAAGGGGCCTTGTATATATTCTTAATAGAGATAAGGAGGATCTTCTTGATGAGCCAATGGAGCTTGTTGAGTTGGAAGACAGGTTAGAAAAACTGTTTATCAGGAAGAAAGCCTTCAAAGAGTCTTTGACAGATGAAGATAGAAGAAAACTTAGAAACAGTGCAAGAAAGAATGCTGTAATGGCTATTTTAACAGAACTAATGTATGGAAGAAGAAGAACCAGCCTTGTTTCATTTGGAATGGTTAAGTTTGAATACAAAGGGAACGATAATATAACTGTAAGCAAATTGGCGGAAAAGTATGCTGTTAATACAAAGATTTGCAAAGATCTTTTAGATTATCTAGCTCTTTCAATTGCTTATTTTGGAGCAATAAAACTTGATGATGAATTTGATGATGCATTAGACGCAGAAGACAAGAAATATCTATTTTATACAGAAAGGCAAAAAGTTGTTACTTTGGATAAAACTAAGACTGATAGATATGCAATGGGTTGGAAAGCCAGAAATATGGAAGGGAAAGCCAATAAGTTCTATCCAAATAGCAGAGTAAGATTAGTCGCTAGAATAATTAAGGGTGATGAAGAAAAAGCTAATGCCTTTTTGAATGATTACTTTAATTATTTGATAAGTAATTCAAATAAATACAAAATGGAAAGAGGTAACGGGAATTTCTATATAATGCCATTTAATAATTATCAAATCAGAATTCATGATGGTGGAGAAGCTAAATGGTATAAGTGTGATAAATGCGGTAAAGTAATTACTTTGGAACTTGATGGTGTTTGCCCAGAACATAATTGTGGAGGAAAGCTTTATGAGCTTAAGGATTTAGCACATTTAACGGATAACCATTATCTTAATTTGTATGGTAAGGATGAGTTTACACCTTTATTGATTAAAGAACACACTGCCCAGTTATCAAGACAGGAAGGACTGGAATACCAGACAGAGTTTGAGAAAAATAAGATTCATGCACTGTCATGCTCGACAACATTTGAAATGGGAGTTGATGTAGGAGAGCTTGAGACAGTATTCCTAAGGAATGTTCCGCCTACATCCGCCAATTATGCTCAGAGAGCAGGCCGTGCAGGTCGAAGCAATAATTCTGCAGCTTTTTCATTAACATACGCAAAGCTCAGTTCTCATGACTTTACATACTTTAAAGAACCTAAAAAGATGATTGTAGGTAAGATAAACCCACCAGTTTTTAAAACAAATAACGAAAAGATAGTATTAAGACATATTAACGCAGTTATTCTTGGGTATTTCTTCAATCACAAGCCGTTATATTTCAATAATAATAAGGCGGTAGAGTTCCTGGAAAATGGTGGATATGAAGCGTTAGTCAAACTTCTTGATGAGTATCCTGAAGATTTGGATTTGTTATTGCATAACTCAATACAAGACGTTGACAAATACAACTGGAGAGAAAAACTCATTGGCGATGAGGGTGCTTTGACTATGGCTGTAAAGGAGTATAAGGAAAATGTTACTGCTTTACAGAATGATATTGATTATTATTATGCACATAAATTATCCAGGGAAGCATCACATGCTGAAAGAATGAAGTCTTTGTATCAAGCAAAAGAAGTAATAGA
>CADBLN010000080.1 GCA_902795525.1 uncultured Erysipelotrichaceae bacterium
GCCCCTGGTAATAACATTGTGGCAATTTTAGGAGCGGCTCACACTATTGGCATTCAAAAATATATCAACGAAGATTATTCAATTAGAGAATTTGATGTTGTTCCACAAAAAAAGCTCAGTAGTAAAGTCTTTAGCTGGCTTATTCCTGTGATTATTGTTGTTGCAATCCTTTTATCTTTTTCTTTTGACACTGAAATGGGCTTGCATCAAATCCTTTCATGGATTCTTTACAATGGCACTTTGGCAGCCTTGGGAACTTTAGTTGCTGGCGGACACATTTTATCTGCACTAACCGCTTTCATAGTTGCCCCTATTTCATCCTTAAATCCTCTAATGGCAGCTGGTTGGTTTGCTGGTTTGATGGAAGCTCATTTACGTAAACCTGCTGTTAAGGATTTTGATGAGTTATCAAATGAATTAAGCTTGAAATTACTAAGAAGCAACAAGGTTACCAAGGTTCTAATGGTAGTTATTTTAGCTAATTTAGGCAGCTCTATCGGAACTTTCTTAAGTGGAATTGGAATCTTTGGTTCTTTGCTGAATCATTAGTAATATGGCATATTGCTTTTCTCAACAAACCATTTTCCCTCCTCTAAAAACAAATATCTTTGTTGGTTACCAATCTTACAAGTATAACGCATTCCCATTCCCCCACTATACAATGCTGCGGCTGGAATGATTTGCGTTATTTTATCTATTGGATACTTAATTCCATCTTCCCACACTATGTATAACGGCCGTATTTGTCCTGTTTTTGTATATATGCAAACAACATCTACAAACTGTTTCATGTCTAATCCTTTCTACTTTAAAAAATTTTCCGGAAAAATAATATGATCGCCTTTTGGGTTGAAATCACTTAAAGCTGGATCCAACAGCATTGAGGCCCTTTTGACACTATTAAAACCATAGCGCCCCCGAATATCATCCATCGCTACTTCTAAGCGATATTCCTTATCTATTTCTTGTTGATTGGTAAATAATGACAGTTGAGTTGCTGCTTTGCTGTCAACCAACTGAAAAGATTTTAAGCCAATACTACGCAATGGTTTTTGCCAAAAGTAGTTATCTTTATATAATTTTCTAGCATTTAACATTAATTCACTGGCAGTATTGATGGGATTAGCAACCACACATTGTCTACTAAAACAATTTAGTTCGTTATCCCTTAAAGAAATAGCAACACCTTTAGCTTTCAAGCCTTGATCCCTAAGTCTTGAGGCCACGCTTTCTGCCAATACCCACATAACCACATTTAAATCCTTATCGCTATTTAAATCACGGTAACAAGTAACGCTATTGCCTATCGATTTTATGATTTCTGTGGCATCATATTTGCTAACTGGGCTTTCATCCTTACCATTAGCAAACATCCACAGCATTTCTCCTATCTTCCCCAATAAACGTTTTAGTACTTTGGGCTCACTATGAGCTAAATCACCAATGGTATAAATTCCCAGTGTGTTTAGTTTTCTCTGTGTTGCTTTGCCAACATAGAGCAAGTTTTCTACTTTAAGAGGCCATACCATTTCAGCCATGTTTTCTTTGTTTATGATTGTTGTAAAATTAGGTTTTCTTAGATCAGAACCCAGTTTTGCAAAGACCTTATTAAAACTAACGCCAATGGAAGCTGTAACCCCAAGTTCATTACTAATTCTATTTCGAATAGTATCAGCAATCTTTTCCCCGGAGCCATATATGCTACTGTGGGTGACGTCAAGCCAGGCTTCATCAATGCCAAAAGGCTCAATCAGATCAGTATAACAATGAAATATCTCTCTAGTTCGTTTACTGAAAAGCATGTACCTCTCATAGTTAGGTGGATATAAAATTAAATTGGGACATTTTAACTTAGCTTGCCAAATTGTTTCAGCGGTTTGAACGCCAAATTTCTTAGCTAATTGATTCCTCGCTAAAATAATGCCATGCCTTTTATCGACATCGCCCCCTACTGCTATTGGTAAGCCCCTTGTTTCAGGATGATATAATTCTTCAACTGAAGCATAAAAGCTATTTAAATCACAATGTAATATCGCTCTATCCATGCTTAAATTCTAACACCGACTTGAAAGTTATTCAAGTATGAAACTTGATTTATTTTCAAGAGTTTTGTATACTAACATTGGGAGATTATTGACTATGAATTTTGCAAAAAATTTTAGATTTTTAAGGAAGAAAAACCATTATTCTCAAGATTTTATCGCAGATCAATTTGGTTACAAATCGTTCACAACTATCCAAAAATGGGAAGATGGTACAACCGTACCTCCTTATAGCGTTATTACCAAATTAGCTAACTTCTTTAATATTCCTGTTGAAGATTTAATGAACACCGACTTAAGTAATATGCCAAATAGTGAAATACCTGTTTTAGGATTGGTTAGAGGGGGCCTCCCTATTACCGCAGAGCAACAATACATTGGTTTTGAGCATGTTGTGCCCGATGACGCAAGGCATCCGGATTGTTTCTATCTAGAGGTTGTTGGCGATTCAATGAAGGATGCCAGAATATTACCAGGAGACTATCTGTATGTTCAAAGGACTAATCACCTAGAAAATGGTGATATTGGAGTAGTTTTAATTGACAATGAGGCAACGGTAAAAAGGATTAAATATCAAGGCAGTCAAATGATTCTACAGCCAGAAAATGATGCCTACGAGCCAATTATTTTAACTGCAAAACAGCAACAAGAAAAGAATGTAGAAATCATAGGCAAAGTATTACATAATAGGATTAAATTTTAATGGATAAGTTTACAATTATTTATTTAGTAACCATCAATGTCTTAAGTTTTATTCTAATGGCAGTTGATAAAAACAAAGCTCGTTATAGCAGAAACAGAACTGCTGAAAATGCTTTTATTCTTTTGGCAATCATCGGTGGTAGTGTTGGCGTATATCTAGCTGTATGGGTTTTTAATCATAAAACTAAAAAAATAAAGTTTACCCTTGGTATCCCTGCAATATTCTTACTTGAATTAATACTCATATTGCTATACTTGAACAGATAATAATGATTTGATTGTAATGATATGAACTTATAATTCGATTAATAAATAGACTATGCTATGCAAGTATTAGTAATGGATATGCTCATGCGCACAACAAGAGTTGTCCATTTTTTATTTTGAATAGACTGATTACTGTAATAGTAAATATGTTCATCAATCGTTATCTCAAATTCTCTACATCACATTTAATTCACAGCTTTATTTCATTTAAAAACCCCCTTTACTGGATTTCCCAGCTTAGGGGGTCATATTATGAATTCAAATCATTTATTTAATTTCATTAACTATTTTTTCAACAATCTTTTCGGCTGATAAACCATATTTATCCATTAATTCATTTGGTTTACCACTTTCACCAAATGTATCTTGAGTACCTATGAATAGTTGTTTGCGAGGACAATGCTTAGCAAGCACTTCAGCGATTGCGCCCCCCAATCCTCCGAGCACATTATGTTCTTCAAGGGATACAACTAAATAACTGTTTCTAGCATATTTTATAATTGTTTTCTCATCTAAAGGCTTAATGGTATGAATATTAATAATTGTTGGGTCAATTCCTTGTGATTGGAGTTGCTCTAAAGCCTTCAGACTTTCTTGAACCATGACTCCTGTCGCAAACATTGTAATGGCACTTGAGCCTTCATGAATTACTACTGCTTTTCCAAGTTCAAATTTATAACCTTCACCATTAACATCTTCAACAGCACTTCTGCCAAGACGGACATATACAGGTCCTTTATATTCAGCAATTGACTTAATAACAGCTTGAGTTTCTCTATCATCGCAAGGTTGAATAACAGTCATATTAGGTACAACCCTCATTAATGCTAAATCTTCTAACGCTTGATGAGTAGCACCATCTTCCCCTACTGTAATACCAGCATGAGTAGCACATATCTTAACATTTAGATTGCCATAAGCAACAGTATTTCTAACTTGATCATAAGCCCTGCCACTGGCAAAGATTGCAAATGTTGAGGCATATGGAATCTTTCCATTAGCAGCCATGCCTGCCGCAACATCAATTAAATTTGCTTCAGCAATACCTAAATCAAAGTGTCTTTCCGGTGCAACCTTCTTTAATTCACTTGTTTTAGTAGAGCCTGCTAAATCAGCGTCTAAAGCAACAACATCTTTGTTTTCTAAAGCTAAACTAGCCAAAGCAATTCCATAAGCTTCTCTTGTTGCGATCTTACTCATTATTGCTTACCTCCTAATTCTTCTAATGCTTGTTTTAA